>NZ_BCPO01000087.1:0-35691 GCF_016586105.1 Burkholderia sp. E168m15 | reverse complement strand
CGCACGGCCGATCGACGCGGCGTCGGCCGCGCTGCCCAGGGCGCCCGTGACGAGCACCACGCGTGGGGTCGACGTATCGGCTGAAACGGTCATTTACAATGCCGGGATGAACCCGAAAGCTCACGAACCCGCTAGTTTACCTGCTCCCGGCCCTGACGCGCTCGCGCAGTCCGAAACCCTCGCCGCGCAACTGCGCGACGAGATCGCGGCGGCCGGTGGCTGGCTGTCGTTCGACCGCTTCATGGAACGCGCGCTGTATGCGCCGGGCCTCGGCTATTACAGCGGCGGCGCGCGCAAGTTCGGTCGCCGCGCCGACGACGGCAGTGACTTCGTCACCGCGCCCGAGCTGTCGCCGCTGTTCGCGCAGACGCTCGCGCAACCGGTGGCCGAGGCGCTCGCGGCGAGCGGCACGCGCCGCGTGATGGAGTTCGGCGCCGGCACCGGCAAGCTCGCGGCCGGGCTGCTCGCGGCGCTCGACGCGCTCGGCGCCGAACTCGACGAATACCTGATCGTCGACCTGTCCGGCGAGTTGCGCGAACGGCAGCGCGACACGATCGAAGCCGCGGTGCCGGCGCTGGCCGCGAAGGTGCGCTGGCTCGACGCGCTGCCCGAGCGGTTCGACGGCGTCGTGGTCGGCAACGAGGTGCTCGACGCGATGCCGGTGCGCCTCTTCGCGAAGGCGGATGGCGCCTGGCGCGAGCGCGGCGTCGCGCTCGACGCGCGGCACGCGTTCGTGTTCGACGACCGGCCGGTCGGCGCGGCCGGCCTGCCGGCGGTGCTCGCGCCGCTGGACGTCGGCGACGGCTACGTGACCGAAACGCACGAGGCCGCGCTCGCGTTCACGCGCACCGTCTGCACGATGCTCGGCCGCGGCGCGGTGCTGCTCATCGACTACGGTTTTCCCGCGCACGAGTACTACCATCCGCAGCGCGACCGCGGCACGCTGATGTGCCACTACCGTCACCACGCGCACGACGATCCGTTCGTCTACCCGGGCCTGCAGGACCTCACCGCGCACGTCGAATTCACCGGCATCTATGAGGCGGCGGTCGCCACCGGCGTCGACTTGCTCGGCTACACGTCGCAGGCGCGCTTTCTGTTGAATGCGGGCATCACCGACGCGCTGGCCGCGATCGATCCGTCCGACGTCCGCGCGTTCCTGCCGGCCGCGAACGCGGTGCAGAAGCTGATCTCGGAAGCCGAAATGGGCGAGCTGTTCAAGGTGATCGCGTTTTCGCGCGGGATCGACGGCACGCTCGACGCGTTCGCGCGCGGCGACCGCTCGCACGCGCTCTGACGGGCCAGGGCCTGTTTCCATATGGAACGCACATGCTCCGCTGGCTATTGACGACGTTCATCGCGGTGATGATCCTGACGCGCTGCTGGCCTTGGCTCGGCAAGCTCGGCATCGGGCGGATGCCGGGCGACGTCACGCTGACGCTCGGCGGGCGGCGCTACCCGTTCCCGTTCATGTCGACGCTGGTGCTGACGATGCTGGTCTCGATGGTGGCGCGGCTGCTCTGAGCCGAACACGGCGCGGCCGGGCCGCGGCGCGCGCATGACAGTTCGCGCGTTACAGCTCGATTTCGCCGAGGATCCGGTGCGCAAGCGCCTTCGCTTCCTCGAACGCTTCTTCCTCGCTCGAACTCGTCGTGTGAACGTCGTAGCGCATGTTCTCCGTCTCGTCGCCGTCGTCCCGCGCGAGGATCACGTAGCCCTGAAATTCGCCGTTGTCCGCGCGGTGCGTATGCGCCTTGGCCGTGTAGATGCCTTTGGTGAACGTGTTCGTGTCCATCGTGCTCTCCCGCGAAAAGGACACTTCATCGTAGCACTGCGGCGCAACATGTACAGCGCCGCTTATCGGTGACCGATCGGCGATCGGCCACCGTATTGCCTGCGTCGTTCCTTCAACGTCCGTTCATCCTTCGAGCAGCGCGACGACCTCGTCGAGCGTCGGCGCGTGCGCGCCCGTATGCCGGCACGCGGCGGCGCCGGCCGCCACCGCGAACGCGAGATGCTCGCGCCAGCCGCGCTGCGGCGCGGCCATCAGGCTGAACAGCAGGCCGCCGATCGACGCGTCGCCCGCGCCGACGGTGTCGGCCACCTCCACGCGCGGCGGGCTGGCTTCGTGCACGTCGCCGTCCGCGTAGAGCGTCGCCGTCTGCGCGCCGCGCGTGACGAGCACCGCCGCCCGCGGGTTCAGCGCGCGCACGGCCGCGATCGCGTCGGGGCCGTCGCCGCCGAACAGGTGCCGCAGGTCTTCGTCGGACACCTTGATCAGGTCGGCGAGGGCGGCCATCTTCTCCAGCGTCGGCCGGTACGCGGCCGTCATCAGGTTCCGCACGTTCGGATCGAAGCTGATCTTCACGCCGCGCGCGTGCAAATCGGCCGCGAGCGCGGCCAGCGTGCCCGCGAGCGGTTCGCGCACGAGGCTGATGCAGCCGAAATGCGCCCATTGCACGTGCTCGGTCCAGCCGGCCGGCAGCCGCGCCGGGTCGAACGCGAGATCGGCGCTCGCTTCGCCGATGAAGAAGTACGCGGGCGGGCGCGTCTCGTGGACGATCGCGAGCAGCGGCGGCCGCGCGACCCGTTGCAGGAAGCGCAGGTCGAGGCCGGCCGCTTCGCTCGTGTGCCACAGCACGTCGGAGAAGCAGTCTTCGCCGATCGAGCCGGCGAGCGCGCTCGGCACGCCGAGCCGGGCGACCGCGCGCGCGACGTTCCAGCCGGCGCCGCCCGGCACCGACGTCCACTGCGCGTCGCCCGCGCGCACCATGTCGGTCAGGATGTCGCCCGCCGACACGAAAGCCGGAAACGTGCCGCCGCTCATTGCGTCGGCTCGCTGCGTTGCGTGCGCGCGAGGGTCGCGAGCACGTCGTAGCAGGCGCCCATCGTGTGATAGTCGGTCTTGCCGGCCGGGCTCTTCTCGTCGCTGTACTTGCGGTTGTCGCAGGTGAGGATCCGGTACCACGCACCGTAGCGGTGATCGACGAAATGCGCCCAGCTGTAGCGCCAGATCTCGTCATACCAGTCCCAGAAGCGTTCGCTGCCGGTGCGCGCGCCGAGCATCGCGGCCGCCGCGAAGGTTTCCGCCTGCACCCAGAAATACTTGTTGTGGTCGCAGATCGTGAAGTCGGGGCCGAAGCCGTAGCAGAGGCCGCCGTGATCGGCGTCCCACGCGTGCGTGAGCGCCGCGTCGAACAGCTCGGCCGCGCGCGGCGCGAGCCAGTCGAGCGGGCGGTGCCGCTCGAGGATCAGCAGCAGCTTCGCCCATTCGGTCTGGTGCCCGGGCTGGAAGCCCCACGGCCGGAAGATGTTCGAGCTGTCTTCCTTGTTGTAGTCCCAGTCGACCGACCAGTCCGCATGGTAGTGCTCCCACACGAGGCCGCCCGACAGCGCGGCCTGGCGCTGCGTGATGTGCGAGGCGAGTTTTTCCGCGCGATCGAGGTACGTGAGGTGGCCGGTCGCCTCGTAGGCGGCGAGCAGCGCTTCCGTCATGTGCATGTTCGCGTTCTGGCCGCGATACGACGACACGATCCAGTTCGGCGTCGCGTCGTCCGCATACAGGCCCGCGGCCGCATCCCAGAAGCGATGCTCGGCGAGCTCGTAGGTGGCCGCGATCAGCGGGCGCGCTTCGTCGATGCCGGCCATCGTCGCGTGCGCGGCCGCGAGCAGCACGAACGCGAGCCCGTAGCAGTGGCGCGTGCCGTCGAGCGTCGCGCGCTTGCCGCCGTCGCGCCAGTCGAGTTCCCAGTCGTAGCCCTGCAGCGCGTCGTCCCAGTGCGCGTCGCGCAGGAAGCGCAGCCCGTGGCGCGCGTAGTCCAGGTGGCGCGGATCGCCGAAGTGGCGGTACGCCATCGCGTAGTTGAAGACGAACCGGCAGGTGCTGACGAGGTGGCGCGACGTGCGGTTGTAGATGCTGCCGTCGTCGCGGAAGTAATGGTAGAAGCCGCCGGTCGGGTCGAATGCGTTGGTCGCATAGAAGCGCAGCGTGTCTTCGATGTGCGACAGCAGGAACGACGGATCGCGGAAGCTCGCGACGAACGGTACGGCGGGCGTGTGGGCGGCCGGCGCGGCCGTGCAGGGTTGGACCGGGGGCATGTTCATGATTCGGTGGCCGTTACGGTATCGAGTGCCGGGGAGCCGGCGGGCTGGCTGCTGGCCCGCACGATCAGCTCGACGGGCAGGGAAATCTCGGTGCGCTCGGGCGCGTCGGCGAGCAGCAGCTCGACGCCGCGGCGGCCGAGCGCTTCCTTGTCGACCGCGAGCGTCGTGAGCGGCGGGTTCGCGTGCGCGGCGGCCGGGATGTCGTCGAAGCCGACGATCGCGATGTCGTCCGGAATCCGCAGGCCGCGCGCGATGCACACGCGCTGCGCGGCCAGCGCGGCCGCGTCGTTATATGCGAACACGGCTTCGGGCCGCGGGCCGGGCGCGTCGAGCAGTTGCTCCATCGCACGCGCGGCGCCCGTGTCCGGGTCGAGCCCCGCGTCGATCGTCACTTCGTACGCGGGATCGAACAGCCGCCCGGCTTCGAAGAACGCGCGCCGGTAGCCGATCGCGCGCTGCGCGATGCTGTAGTGCGCGGCCGAGCCGCCGATGAAGGCGATCCGCGAACGGCCGGTGGCGAGCAGATGGCGCATCGCGAGCGCCGCGCCCGTCGCGTTGTCGATGTTGACCGAGCGCAGCCCGGGCGCCCACAGGTCGATCAGCACGAGCGGCCGGCCGGTGGCGGCGAGCGCCTCGATCGTCTCGGGCTCGATGAAGCCGGCGACCGCGATCGCGTCGGGCGCGTGCGGGCGCATCTGGCGCAGCACGTCGTCGTTCGGGCCGACCGTGAGCAGCGTCGGCACGATGCCGCGTTCGCGGCACGCGTCCTCGACGCCGTGCAGCACGTGCGAGAAGAACGGGCTCGCGGGAAAGCGGTTGTGCTGGCGGTGCAGCAGGAAGGTGAGCCGGCGGATGCGCGGCCGCAGCTGGGCGGGATCGTAGCCGAGCTGCTGGGCGATCCCGACGATGCGCGCACGCGTGGTTTCGGACAGGCCGGGCTGGTTTTTCAGCGCGCGGGAGACGGTGCCGATCGAGACCTCTGCTGCCCGCGCCACATCGCGAATGGTCGTACCCATCGTTCGGGGTCCGGTTTGTTTAGGTTGAAAGCGATTGTATAGTAAAACGGATGGCGGAATTCGGGCCGGATAACCGGGGAATACCCGCGAATAACGGGTTTTTAAGCGCTAATCTGCGAAAACGCTGTTACTAAAAATACTAAACAAAACGCGAAAAAGGCAAGGTGGGGGTGCGGGTGTCTGGCGGCGGATGGTGCCGCTGGAAAAGGGCAACAGCGCGGCTGCGGGGCAGGGGCGAGCATGAGGGCGCGGCGCCCTTGGCCTGCGCGCGTGACGACGACGTGCCGTTGCGCAACGGCCGAACCTTGCGCCGCCTCGCATCGGCCCCGTCGCACGATGCGCAGGTGCTTCCGTGTCCGTGCATCCCCGGCGACTGCGCGCCGTTCAGCCCGCCACCGCCACGGCCGGCGGTTCGCCGCGATCGCGCAGCGCGGCGCGGCCGGCATCGAGATCGACCACCGCGAGCCCGTCCGGCTGCTGCTTCGCCCGCCGCTTCGCGAGCGCCGCGACCGACGCGATCTCGTCGCTGCCGTAGCGTTTCGCGCCGTGCGCGCCGGCCGGCACGCCGACCGCGCCGATCGCCATCGTCACGAAGCCGAAGAACGCCGGATTGCCGCGGCGGTCCTCGCCGCGCAGCCCGCCCGCCTGCCGGTCGACCTGCGTGTAGAAGAGTTGCGCGCCGTCGTTGAAGCGCGCGATCGCGTCGGCGGCGCGCTCGCGCCAGTCGTCGCGCTGGAACAGCACGAGGAAATCGTCGCCGCCGACGTGGCCGAGAAAGTCGCGTTGCGGATCGCACACGCCGGCCAGCACCGTCGCGGCGAACTTCAGCACTTCGTCGCCCTGCCAGTAGCCGTACTGGTCGTTGAACGGCTTGAACTGGTTCAGGTCGACGTAGCACGCGTGAAAGCCGGCGTCGCGCTGGAGCAGGCGGTCGATGTGCGCGCTGATCGGGATGTTGCCGGGCAGGAAGGTCAGCGGATTCGCGTAGCGCGCGGCCTCGATGCGCATCTCGGTCACCGCGCGTACCAGGCTCTCGCCGGTGCCGAGCCCGACATAGCGGCCGTGCTCGGTGATCACGAAGCCGTCGGCGAGATAGCGCTGGTCGTGGCTCGCGAGCAGCATCGCGAGCTGCTCGAAGGTGGTCGCGTTGTCGATCATCAGCGGCGCGTCGTTCGCGAACTGAAGGCACGGTTTCTTGCCGAACACCTCGCGGTGATACGGCAGCGCGAAGCGGTCGATGAAGCCGCGCCGATTCACGAGCGCGACCGGCCGCCCGCGTTCCACGAGCGCGACCGCGTGCAGGTCGGGCATCCGGTTGAACAGCTCGAGCACGTCGTTGCTGGTCGCGTCGCGCGGCAGCGCCGGGGCGGGCACGAGCATCTTCCCGGCGATCGTGCCGGCCGGCCGCACCGCGCGCGTCACGCCGGGAAACACCGCGATGTGCGGCGCGCGGATCGCGTCGCGCGCGGCCGGCGCGACCACCCGCGACGGCTGCGCGTTCGGCCGGCCGAGCAGGAAGCCCTGCACGCAGCAGATGCCCATGTCGCGCACGACGATCAGGTCGCATTCGTTCTCGATGCCTTCCGCGATCAGCTTCGCGCCGCTCGCCTGCGCGAAGTGCTGCATCGCCTTCACGGCTTCGAACTTGAGCGGATCGCGCGCGATGTCGTGGATGAAGAAGCGGTCGATCTTCACGACGTCCGGATGCAGGCGCAGCCACAGGTTCATGCTGGCGTTCGCGGTGCCGTAGTCGTCGAGCGCGAACTGGATGCCGGCGTCGCGCAACGATGCGACCGCCGGCCCGATGTCCGCGAGATCGGGAATCGCGTTCTGCTCGGTGAGCTCGATCACGATGCGCTCCGCGCCGATCCGCGCGCGGCCGAGGAATTGACGTGCGCGCTCGCGTTCGCTGGCGAGCGTGAGGATGGTGCCCGCGCTGAAATTGAGGAACAACTTGCCGTCGCAGCCGAGCGCCGCGAACGCGTCGAGGCAGGTGAGCGCGGCGGCCCGTTCGAGCGCGATGGTTTCGCCGTCGCGCGCGGCCTGCGCGAACAGCGCGGCCGGCGGCTCGAGGTCGGTGCCGCGCGGGCCGCGGATCAGCCCTTCGTAACCGATGACCGTCCCCGATCCGAGGTCGACGATCGGCTGGAACACGGCGGCGAGCGCGCGTTCCGCGATCAGGCGCGTAGTGCGGGCGACAGCGGAATCGGAAGGGAGCGCGGGCATGGGCGAGGGCAGCCGAATCGACGGGACGCCCGGCTTAACGGCACCGCTCGCGGAGAGTTGAATGAAGATTTCGTGACACGAGGGGGCGTTGCCGGTGCATCGCGCCGGGCCCGCGCGGGCGCATGGTGCGAAGGGGGCGGACGGGAGGCTGCGTGTGAAAGGCGGAGGGCCGGGTGCGGAAGGCGGGAGGCGGGAGGCGGAAGGCGGAAGGCCGCCACCGGCGGCCCTCCTGCCCCCCGACGCGTCAGCGCTTGCCCGTGCTCAGCGCACCCGACGCGGCTGCCGTGTCGCCCTCGTCGTGCTCGCCGCTCGTGTCGCGTGCGCCCCAGCGCTGCGCGAGCGCCGCGCACGCCATCAGCTGGATCTGGTGGAACAGCATCAGCGGCAGCACGATCGCGCCGACCGCGTTCGCCGAGAAGATCACCTTCGCCATCGGCACGCCGGCCGCGAGGCTCTTCTTCGAGCCGCAGAAGATGATCGTGATCTGGTCCGCGCGGTTGAAGCCGAGCCGCTTGCTGACGAACGCGGTCAGCAGCAGCGCGATCGCGAGCAGCACGAGGTTGACGACCAGCAGGCCGCCGAGCGCGCGCGGCGGAATCTGGTGCCACAGCCCTTCGTTGACGGCCTCGCTGAACGCGACGTAGACGACCAGCAGGATCGAGCCCTGGTCGACGAAGCGCAGCACGCCGCGATTGCGGTCGATCCAGCCGCCGATCACGGGCCGCAGCAGCTGGCCGGCGATGAACGGCACGAGCAGCTGCATCACGATGCTGCCGACGGTGCTCCACGGCGACGCCGCGGCGGCCGACTGCGACGTGATCATCAGCCCGACGAGCGCCGGCGTGACGAAGATCCCGAGCAGGCTCGACGCGGAGGCCGCGCACACGGCGGCCGGCACGTTGCCCTTGGCGATCGACGTGAACGCGATCGACGACTGGACCGTCGACGGCAGCGTGCACAGGAACAGCACGCCCGCATACAGCGTCGGCGTGACGAGCGGCTGCAGCACGGGTTTCAGCGCGAGGCCGAGCAGCGGAAACAGCGCGAACGTGCTGAGCAGCACGACCGCGTGCAGCCGCCAGTGCGTCGCGCCGGCAACGACGGCTTCGCGCGACAGTTTGGCGCCGTGCAGGAAGAACAGCAGGCCGACGGCGAGGTTGGTCGCCCAGTTGAACGCATGGGCGGCCGGGCCGCGGCAGGGCAGCAGGCTCGCGAGCACGACGGTGCCGACGAGCGCGAGCGTGAAGTTGTCGGGCAGAAAACGGGGACGGGCCATCGGGAACTCGATTCGAAAATGGCGAAGGTGCGCGTCGCGCGCGCGGATGGCGTTATTGTCCCGGTTGGCGATTCACTACACAAATTCATTGTGCGAATCGATTGATGAACCGATTGCATGAGATGGCGGCTACCACAGTTGCCCGGCCGCACTCGAAACGGCAGAAGAATGTTCTGTCGCGACCGCCCGCCGAAGCGAAAAAACCTAGCAGTAACATGGTGTTACACCGATGCCGGCGACATAACACTTTTTGGCTCGACACTCTTTCCCCCCACCCATAAATTACTGCTGAAAGCCTTGGGTCGGCCGAAAGGAACCGACGGCGGGCGTCGATGGGCACGGAACGATGACGGAACGGGTGAAACGGAAGATCGGACGATGGGTGGCAGGCGTGCTCGGCGCGCTGCTGATGCCGCTTGCGCTCGCCCAGCCGCCCCATGGCGGTCACGGGTTCGGGGGGCACGGCTTCGGCGGCGGCGACATGCGCGCGTACGGCCAGCAGGCCGGCGGCCCCGGCGCGGGTCCCATCTGGCGCCGCGCTGCGCCGCCTGCCGGCGTGCGTCCCGGCGGCGTGAACGGCTCGGGCTCCCGCTGGGGGCTGCGCCCGACGCCGTCGTACGGCCATTACGCCGCGCAAAGCCCGTATCGGCCGATCAGCGCCGAAGTCCGCCAGATGCCGCGCCCGCCGGGCGGCGGCAACGTCCCGCTGCGGGCCGGTTCGATCCGCGCCGACGTCGCCCGCTACAACGAGGAGCGCGGCGGTCGCCCGATGCCGCCGCCCCGCTCGCAGGAAGAGCCTGCACACTCACCTTCTTTCTCCCCGTTCTACCGAAACTGAGCGCCTCGGCGCTCGTCTCCCTGCCGGCTGATGCGAATTCGCCACAGTCGCGCGCAGATTTCCGCTGATTTTCCCCCCGCATTGCGCTATCTTTCGCGCCCGGCACGCGTATGCCACGCCGCCGCCCGCCCGCGCGACCGCGCTCGCGCCGGGCCGCCGCGGTGCATCCGGCCATGGATACATTCCGCGAAGTTAATGCCGGCGCTATACCCGCAATAAGTGTGCGCAATTTTGACCGGACGAATGATCCGTAAAGATGGCTGCGCCCCATACGACGCAAGCACTCGGCTCCAAACAACAACGCTCGCGCCACTTATCGACTATCCGACAAAACCTGGAGATCCCATGAAAGCATTCGCTCGCCGTGCGTCGCGCACGTCCGTCAAGCTGATCGCCGCGGCCGCCTGCGTGGCGGCCGCCGCACCCGTCCATGCGCAATCGAGCGTCTCGCTCTACGGGCAGGTTGACGAATGGGTCGGCGCCACCAAGTTCCCCGGCGGCGATCGTGCGTGGAACGTGTCGGGCGGCGGCATGTCGACGTCGTACTGGGGCCTGCACGGCGCAGAGGATCTCGGCGACGGCTACAAGGCGATCTTCACGCTGGAGAGCTTCTTCCGTGCGCAGAACGGCCAGTACGGCCGCTTCCAGGGCGACACGTTCTTCGCGCGCAACGCGTACGTCGGCATCAGCTCGCCGTACGGCACGGTGACGGCGGGCCGCCTGACGACGCACCTGTTCCTGTCGACGATCCTGTTCAACCCGTTCTACGACTCGTACACCTTCTCGCCGATGGTGTATCACGTGTTCCTCGGCCTCGGCACGTTCCCGACCTATCCGAGCGACCAGGGCGCGGTCGGCGATTCGGGCTGGAACAACGCGGTGGGTTATACGTCGCCTTCGTTCGGTGGCCTGAATTTCGGCGCGATGTACGCACTCGGCAACCAGGCCGGCGACAACCGTTCGAAGAAGTGGAGCGCGCAGTTCAACTACGCGAACGGCCCGTTCGCGGCGACCGCCGTGTATCAGTACGTGAACTTCAACAACGGCCCGCAGGACCTGAGCGCGCTCGTGACCGGCATGAAGAGCCAGGGCATCGCGCTGGTCGGCGCGACCTACGACCTGAAGCTCGTGAAGCTGTTCGGCCAGTACATGTATACGAAGAACGACCAGGTCGCGGGCAGCTGGCACGTCAACACCGCGCAGGGCGGCGTGTCGGTGCCGATCGGCGTGGGCAACGCGATGGCGTCGTATGCGTATTCGCGCGACGCGGGCGGCCTCGACCAGACGCGCCAGACGTGGGCCGTCGGCTACGACTATCCGCTGTCCAAGCGCACCGACGTCTACGCGGCCTACATGAACGACCACATCAGCGGCCTGTCGACCGGCAACACGTTCGGCGCAGGCATCCGCGCGAAGTTCTGACGCGCACGCGCGATCGGTGCGCCGGACGCGCGCGTCAATCGCGTGTTTCGGCTGCATGTTTTCCGCCCGTCATTGCTACCCAAAACGGCGCCGTCACCCGCGGCGCCGTTTTGCCTTTCTTGACCTTTCTGTTTCCTCGCCTTTGTTACCCTATCTCGTAATTGGTTGATTCCCCCGGGATTGCGAGCTAGTTCGATGGATACCCTCGTCAGCATGAATGTGTTTCGCTACGTCGTCGAAGTGGGCAGCTTCGTCGGCGCGGCGGAGCGCATGCAGATGTCGGCGGCGATGGCGAGCAAGCACGTGATGCACCTCGAGCAGCAGCTCGGCGCGCGGCTGCTGCATCGCACGACACGACGCGTCGCGCCGACCGAGGCGGGACGCGAATACTATGAGCGCCTCGTGCAGGCGCTGTCCGAACTCGACGAAGCCGGCCAGGCCGTCGGCGCCGCGAGCGTGGTGCCGCAGGGGCGGTTGCGCGTGACGTCGCTGTCCGCGTTCGGGCTGCGGCACGTGATGCAGGCCGTCACCGATTACGCGGGCCGGTTCCCGGACGTGACCGTCGACATGACGCTGTCCGATCGCGTGGTCGACCTGATCGAGGAAGGCTACGACGTCGCGGTGCGCGCGGCGCCGAACGGATTGAAATCGTCGTCGCTGGTCGCGCGGCAGATCGCGACCGCGCACATCCTGCTGGTCGCGTCGCCCGAGTATCTCGAGAAACACGGCACGCCGCAGACGATCGCCGATCTCGCGAACCACAACTACCTGCGGCGCGATTCGAATTCGACGATGCTCGACTCGCTCGTGATCGACGCGGCCGCCGCGTCGCGCGTGAGCCTGAACGGCAACCTGATCGTGAACCATCTCGAAGGGCTGCGCGCGGCCGTGCTCGCCGGCGCGGGCATCGCGCTGCTCGGCACCGAAGTGGTCGGCGACGACATCGAATCGGGCCGGCTCGTGCCGGTGTTGCTCGATTCCGTGCCGCCGCACGAGGCGCCGATCTATGCGGTGTATGCGAGCCGTCGCCACGTGTCCGCGAAGGTGCGCTCGTTCGTCGATTTCCTGGCCGCGCGTTTCGAAGGGCAGTCGCTGTGCCCGTCGATCGAATCGCGGCTGCGCGTGCTGCCGATCACGCGGATGAAGCGCGCGGTCTGAGCCGCATCGTCGGCCCGTCCGCTGCCGCGGCGGGGCAATAAAAAAGCGCGAACCGCAACGGTTCGCGCTTTTTCGTTTGGTTCGACGATCTCGCGTCGATGGCGACCGCGCCGGGCGCCGCCTCCGTCAGCGCGGGATGCCGAGCCGCGCCTTCGCGTCGTCGTACTCGCGCTTGAGCCGCTCGACGAGCGTACCTACGCTCGGCAGGTCGTCCATCAGGCCGACGCCCTGGCCGGCACCCCAGATGTCCTTCCACGCCTTGGTCTTGTCGCTGCCGAAATTCATCTTGGTCTTGTCGGATTCCGGCAGCGCGTCCGGATCGAGGCCGGCCTTCTCGATGCTCTCGCGGATGTAGTTGCCGTGCACGCCGGTGAAGAGGTTCGTGTAGATGATGTCCGACGATTTCGCGTTCAGGATCGCGTGCTTGTAGTCGTCGATCGCGTGCGCTTCCTGCGTCGCGATGAAACGCGTGCCCATGTACGCGAAGTCGGCGCCCATCGCCTGCGCGGCGAGGATCGAGCCGCCGTTCGCGATCGAGCCGGACAGCACGATCGGGCCGTCGAAGATCTTGCGGACTTCGCCGACCAGCGCGAACGGCGACGTCGTGCCCGCGTGGCCGCCGGCGCCGGCCGCGACGAGGATCAGCCCGTCGACGCCCGCTTCGAGCGCCTTCTGCGCGTGCCGCAGGTTGATCACGTCGTGCAGCACGATGCCGCCGTAGCTGTGCACCGCGTCGACGATCTCGCGCGCCGGTGCGCGCAGGCTCGTGATGAAGATCGGCACCTTGTGCTCGACGCACACGCGCACGTCGTGTTCGAGCCGCGCGTTCGACTGGTGGACGATCTGGTTGACCGCGATCGGGCCGATCACCGCATCGGGATGTTTTGCCTTGTGGTCGGCGAGTTCCGACTGGATCTGCGTGAGCCACGCGTCGAGCAGTTCGGCCGGGCGCGCGTTGAGCGCGGGGAACGAACCGACGATGCCCGCCTTGCATTGCGCGAGCACGAGTTCGGGGTAGCTGACGATGAACATCGGCGACGCGATGACGGGGAGCGTCAGGTTCTGCAGGACGGTGGGCAATGCCATGTGATGTCTCCAGTCTCCGGGGGGCGTTGCGGTCGGACGGTGATTCGAGTGTATTGAGTGTAGCGGCGGAACGCGTTCGTTCATATTAATACGAACGGTCGTGCGATTCTACGCGAGCTTAACAAACTGCGCGGTGTGCCGGCAATCGAGTGAGTGTTCTCTTTCTACGGTTTCGGGTGCTTGGCCCGCTGTGAAGACGCGTCGTCGCTCCTAAAATAGCCGCCATAACAAACCAACGAGAAACAAACCATGTCGTTTGAGGCGTTTGCACCGTTTCGCGTGACGGTGCAGGACACCGACATTTTCGGTGTCAAAGGAGGCACGGGTCCGCCGCTGCTGTTGCTGCACGGCCATCCGCAGACCCACATGATCTGGCATCGCGTTGCGGCGACGCTCGCGAATCACTTCACGGTGATCGCCACCGACCTGCGCGGCTACGGCGCATCGGGCCGGCCGCCGAGCGACGCGCGGCACACGCCGTATTCGAAACGGGCGATGGCGGCGGACCAGGTCGCCGTGATGCGGCATTTCGGCTTCGAGCAGTTCCACGTGTGTGCGCACGATCGCGGCGCGCGGGTCGCGCACCGGCTCGCGCTCGACCACGCGGACGCCGTCGAGCGGATGATGCTGCTCGACATCGCGCCGACGCTCGCGATGTACGAGAAAACCGATCGCGCGTTCGCGACCGCGTATTTCCACTGGTTCTTCCTGATCCAGCCCGAGCCGCTGCCCGAGACGCTGGTGGGCGCGCAGACCGATGCGTACATCGAGCGCGTGATGGGCAACCGCTCGGCCGGGCTGGCGCCGTTCGCGCCCGAGGCGCTCGACGCGTACCGGGCGGCGCTCGCGCAGCCGGGCGCCGTGCATGCGATGTGCGAGGACTACCGCGCGTCCGCGACGATCGATCTCGAGCACGACCGTGCGGATCTCGAACGCGGCAACAAGGTCGCGTGCCCGCTGCGCGTGCTGTGGGGCGAGCACGGCGTCGTCGGCCGCTGCTTCGATCCGCTCGACGAATGGCGGCGCGTCGCGCGCGACGTCAGCGGCCGTGCGCTCGATTGCGGGCACTACATTCCGGAAGAGGCGCCCGCCGCGCTGATCGACGAACTGCTCGCGTTCTTCGAGGCGCGCGACGCGGCGGCATGACGGTGCGGGCGCGCGGGCGGCGCGTGCCGCCCGCGGCTCAGGGATGTACGCTTGCCGTCGCGGCTCAGCGGTGTGCGTGGTCGTCCTCGACGAGCGGCGGCAGGCGGCGCGGCACGGGCGTCGATTTCACGATCGCGGTGCTCGTCTCCGCGCGCTCCGTCACCTTCGACAGGATGTCGTCGAGATGCTCGATCGTGCGCAGGTAGAGCCGGCAGATGAAGCAGTCGTCGCCGGTGACCTTGTCGCATTCGACGAACTCGGGAATCCGCCGCAGCAACTCCTCGACCAGATGCAACTGGCCCGGCAGCGGCTTCACGCGGACGATCGCCTGCAGCGTGTAGCCGAGCGCGCGCGGATCGAGCTCGACGGTGAATGCGGCGATCACGCCTTGCGCCTCGAGCCGCCGCACGCGGTCGGCGGTCGCGGGCGCCGACAGTCCGATCTGCCGGGCGAGTTCGCTGGTCGCGAGGCGCGCGTCGTCGGCCAGCGCGGCGACGATCGCGCGGTCGGTCGCGTCGAGCGACGTGACGGCGGGCGGGGAAAGGCGTTTTGGCATGATCGCTTTGCTTTCGAAGGTGAATTGGCGGATTCACTTCAGTTTAGTCATGGTTGTGGCGAAAGCAAGTTTCTAGAATCGAACTCATCCCCGCTTTTCAACGGAGTTCATGATGGCCTCGAATGAAATTCGCCGCGGCGCCGCCGAGATGATCGTCGCGATGCTGATGTCCGGCACGATCGGCTGGCTCGTGATGTCGTCGCAGCAGCCGCTGACCAATGTCGTGTTCTTCCGCTGCATATTCGGCGCCGCGACGCTCGCGATCGTCTGCGCGGCGTTCGGCTTCCTGCGCCGCTCGCTGTTCTCGCCGCGGATGCTCGCGCTCGTGACGCTCGGCAGCCTCGCGATCGTCGCGAACTGGCTGCTGCTGTTCGCCGCCTATTCGCGCGCGTCGATCTCGATGGCGACCGCCGTCTACAACACCCAGCCGTTCATGCTCGTCGCGCTCGGGGCCATCGTGTTCCGCGAGCGGATCACCGCGTCGACGCTCGCGTGGCTCGCGCTCGCGTTCGCCGGGCTGGTGTTCGTGGTGCGCGTCGAGCCGGCCGTGCTCGCGGTGCCCGGCGAATATCTGGAAGGCGTCGCGCTGTCGCTCGGCGCGGCATTCCTGTATGCGATCTCGTCGATCATCACGAAGCACCTGAAGGGCACGCCGCCGCATCTGCTCGCACTGCTGCAGGTCGGCCTCGGCATCCTGCTGCTCGCACCGTTCGCGCACTTCGACACGTTGCCGGCGACGGCCGGGCAATGGCTCGACCTGATCGTGCTCGGCATCGTCAACACGGGGCTGATGTACGTGCTGCTGTACGGCGCGATCCAGAAGCTGCCGACCGCGATGACGGGTGCGCTGTCGTTCGTCTATCCGGTCGTCGCGATCGTCGTCGATCGCGTCGCGTTCGGGCAGACGCTCGCGTGGACGCAGGTGTTCGGCGCATTGCTGATCCTGCTCGCGGCGGCTGGCATGAACCTCGGCTGGCGCATCGTGCCCACGCGTCGCGCGGCGGTCGGCAACTGAAACGGTCAGACGATTCGGCGCCGTTGCACGGTGACGTGGCGGCCCGTCGAGGGCGCGTATCGGGAACGACGGTTGCGCACGAAATGACGTCGCGCGCAGCCGTGAAAAGCGCTGTAAGAAGTTGTAGGGAAACACCCGATGCGATGCGGTCGCGTCGCTCGTATGATGCGGGCTGTGACGTTGATCACGTTCACAGGATTCCGATCTCGATGCCGTTCGCCCGTGAGGCTGAACGGCTTTTTTTTATGTCTCGCTGCCCGCGATCAGGCGCCGCCGCGCGTCGAGCCGCGCGAGCAGCGCGCGCCTCGCGTCGTCGTCCGACTCACGCCATCCCTTGATCTCGCCGCGCGTGCGCAGGCAGCCCGCGCACCAGTCGGTGCGCGGATCGATCCGGCAGACGTCGGTGCACGGCGACGCGACCGTGGCGACCGGCATCGTCACGTCGCTCATGCGGACTCCCGCAACGCGACGTCCGCGACCGGCGCGCCCGTCAGCGACACGAGCTCGTGCGGCGACAGGTTGAACACCGCGTGCGGATGGCCGGCGGCGGCCCACAGGCTGTCGAGCGCGAGCAGGTCGGCGTCGATCAGCGTGACCGGTTCGACCAGATGGCCGATCGGACAGACGCCGCCGATCGCATAGCCGGTGTTGTCGCGCACGAATTTCGCGTCCGCGCGGCCGACCGGGCCGACCCGTTCGGCGACCTTCCTTTCATCCACGCGATTGACGCCGCTCGCGATCACCAGCACGGGCGCGCCGTCGGCCTGCCGGCGAAACAGGATCGACTTCGCGATCTGCGCGACCGAGCAGCCGAGCCCGGCCGCGGCCTCGGCCGACGTCTTGCCGGTTTCGGCGAGCATCACGATGCCTTTCGCATGGCCGCGCTCGCGCAGCAGCAGCGCGACGCGTCGCGCGGAATCGGGGAGGGAATCGAATGAAGCGGGTGTCGTCATGTCGGGGAATCCGTGGAACGAGATGATCAGACGCAGTTCGCGGCGTCGGCCGCGCTCTGCGCCTTGGCAAGCAGTGCACGACCGGCGCGCGACACGTTTGCGCGGCCGATCGCGTTCGAGATGAAATCACCGGCGGCGACGACCTGCGCGAGATCGATGCCGGTCTCGATGCCGAGGCCCTGCATCAGGTACAGCACGTCCTCGGTCGCGACGTTGCCGGTCGCGCCCTTCGCGTACGGGCAGCCGCCGAGGCCCGCGACCGACGCGTGGAAGATCTCGATCCCTTCGAACAGCGCCGCGTAGATGTTCGCGAGCGCCTGGCCGTAGGTGTCGTGGAAGTGGCCCGACAGGCGTTCGCGCGGGAACACGCGCGTGACGGCCGCGAGCACTTCGCGCGTGCGCTTCGGCGTGCCGACGCCGATCGTGTCGGCGATGTCGATCTCGTCGCAGCCGAGCGCGGCGAACCGTTCGACGACGTCGACGACCGACGCGACCGGCACCTCGCCCTGGTACGGGCAGCCGAGCGTGCACGACACGCTGCCGCGCAGCCGCAGGCCCGCGTCCTTCGCGGCCTTCGCGACCGGCTCGAAGCGCGCGATGCTCTCGGCGATGCTGCAGTTGATGTTCCGCTGCGAGAACGCCTCGCTCGCCGCGCCGAAGATCACGACTTCGTCGGCCCGTGCCGCGACCGCATTCTCGAAGCCCTTCAGGTTCGGCGTGAGCACCGAGTACACGGTGCCCGCGCGGCGCTCGATGCCGGCCATCACGTCGGCGCCGTCGGCCATCTGCGGCACCCATTTCGGCGAGACGAACGACGCGGCCTCGACGTTGCGGAAGCCGGCGCGCGACAGCCGGTCGACGAGCGCGATCTTCACGTCGGTCGGTACGAAGGTCTTCTCGTTCTGCAGCCCGTCGCGCGGGCCGACTTCGACGATCTTGACGGCGGTGGGGAACGTCATGGTTGTCTCCGGTTTTGTGTAGGCGGAATTCAGTAGCCGCGCGCGTAGTCGACGATGCCGCTGACGGGCGTGCCGCGCTCGAACGCGCGGATCTTGCCGGCGATCTGTTCGACGGCTTCCGCGCGCAGCGTCTCGGCCGAGCTGTGCGGCGTGATCGTGATGCGCGGCGCGCGCCAGAACGGATGGTCGTCCGGCAGCGGTTCGTGCTGGAACACGTCGAGCGTGGTCGCGGCGACCTGGCCGCTTGCAAGTGCGTCGAGCAGGTCGGCTTCGACGAGATGCGCGCCGCGCGCGACGTTGACGACGTACGCGCCGGGCGCGAGCCGCGCGAACGCGCGCGCCGACAGGATGCCGTCGGTGTCGCGCGTGCTCGGCAGCAGGTTGACGAGCACCTTCGCGCCGTCGATGCACGCGTCGAATGCGCCGTCGCCGGCGAAGGTCGCGACGCCGTCGAGCTGCTTCGCGCTGCGGCTGTAGCCGCGCACCGGCAGGCCGAGCGCGGCGAGCGCGCGGGCGACTGCCGCACCGAGCACGCCGAGGCCGAGGACGGCGACGGTGAAGCTCGCGCGCGCATGCGGTTCGAGCGGCTGCCAGCGGCGTTCGCGCTGTTGCAGGTCGTATTCGTCGAAACGGCGCAGGTAGCGCAGCACCGCGTGCGTCACGTATTCGACCATCTGCTGCGCCATGCCGGAATCTTCGAGCCGCACCAGCGGCACGTGCGCGGGCAGCGTGCCCGGATGCGCGTGCTCGAGCGCGAGCAGCGCATCGACGCCCGCGCCGAGGTTGAAGATCGCGCGCAGGCCGTCGCGCGGCGCGAACAACTCGCGCGGCGGGCGCCACACGAGCGCGTAGTCGGCGGCGGCCGTATCGCCTGGCTGCCAGGCGCGCAGTTCGGCTTCCGGCAGCGCACGCGCGATCTCGTCGCGCCATGCGCCGGCGTCCTGATGCGGTGAATGGAACAGGATCTTCATTGCGTGACGGCGCGCGCGCCGGCGAGGTGCGTCGCGGGAACGACGAGTAGAGCCGGGCGCGGCGCGCCGGCGGACGTAGCGGACATCGGGCGACTCCTGACGACCGGCCCGGCGCGTCGGCGCGGGGACGGTTCCGTGTGAAGCTGACGGGAAGCCCACATTCTACGGTTTCGCCGCGCATTGCGCCGTCGTGCGGGCCGAGCGTTCGACCCGGGCCGCGTTTCGCACGGTCGCCGGGCCGTCGGCCGAGCAAAAGCAAAGCACAAAATATTGGTTCGGTCGCCGCGTGCCCGACGCCACAATCGAACCTCGTCTTCAAGCAAGCGAGGGCAATCATGCGCGCATGCAGCAAATCGGCGTGGCCGCCGCGGCTCGTCACCGTTCCGGGCCTGCACGGCAGCGAAGGCGCCCACTGGCAGACCTGGCTCGAGCGGCAGTTCCCGCGCTCGTTGCGCGTCGAGCAGCACGACTGGGACGCGCCCGATCTCGCGGGCTGGGCGCAATCGGTGCGCGCGCTGCTCGATCGCGAGCGCGGCCCGTTCGTGCTCGCCGCGCACAGCTTCGGCTGCCTCGCGGCCGCGCATGCGCTCGCGCAGTGGCCGCATGTGGGCGACGTCGCGGGCGTGCTGTTCGTCGCGCCGGCCAGCCCGAAGAAATTCACCTTTGCCGGGCCGTTCGACGCGCGCCGGCTCGCGGTGCCGTCGATCGTGATCGGCAGCGAGACCGATCCGTGGATGCCGCTCGCCGATGCGCGCGCGCTCGCGCAGCGCCTGGGCAGCGCATTCGTGAACCTCGGCGACGCCGGGCACATCAACACGGCGGCCGGCTTCGGGCCGTGGCCGCGCGCGAAATATTTCATCGACACGCTGGTGCATTGTGCGGCGCCGCTGCGCTTTCGCGACGCGGACGACGGCTTCGAGGCCGCGCTCGTCGATCGCGCGCTCGCGCACGCGGTCTGACGGGCGGGTTGCGCGGCGCCTGCCGCGCGGCGGTGGTCGCGGCATCGCGCGCCGTCGCGCTTGCGGCGCTTGTGGCGCGCGCACGGGCCTGACGGCGGCCGGGTCCGAATCCCTTGGCCGGCCGGCTCGGCATCGCCCGTGAGGCGGCGCGACACCGTGCCGTTCATGCCGTCGCCGACCGTTACGTCATGCCAGCGCTGGCTCGACGTGAGCGCCCGCCGCTCTCCCTGAGCGGTACCGACTTCTATCAGGTGGCGACGGAATCAGCCCGGCGACGACGCGGCCGTGCTGGAGGCGGCTGCATTCGCGGCGGGCTTCGCATCGTCGTCGTCATCGGGCGGGTAGTGCACGACGGGCGGCGCGAGCGGCGCGGCATCGGACGCGGCGGTATTCGCGGTGGCGTCGCTGTTGAACGCGCTGGCGGCGCCGCTCGAGGCGCCGGCCTGCGGCGCGGCGTCGGTCGCGTTGGCGTCGTGCGGTGCGTCGTCGCTGCAGGCAGCAACGAACACGGCGGCACACAGAACGACGGCGACGGAAACGCGACGCATGACTTCTCTCCTGGCAGGCTGATCGGGAAACGTTTTCGAGTATGCCGCCGCGATGCGACGTTTCGGTGAATCGTCTGCGTTCGGGGCGTGATCGCGCCAGGTTTTCGTCAGGCTGACCGAAGGCCGTCGCGGCGATCCGCCGGCACGCATGGCGGAATTTTCCAGCAGACGCGGATGCTGCGCACATTTACACGGCGCGCCACGCCGCGACCCGGCCGCGACTAGGCGGGCGCCATGCGCGCGATGGCACACATGCGCCCGGCAACTTGCGACCGTTGGCCGGCCCGTCACGCCCAAAAATCGGGCGTTATTGCCGCTTCGTCAGCGAACGGCCAGCCGCGCGCCAGCGTGGCGTCATGAAGGCGCTATCACCACCAACGCGGCCCGCTGCCGCTGGGTATGCGCCACGCACAGGCGGCCGGCACTGCACCGGTACGCTGTCCCCACAATTTCGCGGCACCCGAATTGCTCTTTGCCGATGCGCGTGCCGACCGTGCTGCCATTCAGGCACGGGCGGCACATCCGCGTCCATCCACCATGGAGCGAGCAGAAGTCATGTCCAGCGATCGATCCGATTCTCCGTCTGCCGAACCGGCGCGCGATGCCGCCGCGTCGCCGCTCGGGACCAGCCATTCAGCGGGGGCGCCGCTGCTGTCGCACGATACGCCGTCCAGCGCCGCGCGGCGCCGCTTCCTGCAGTCCGCGGCGGCTGCCGCGACCGTCAGCGCAGCATCGCACGTTCATTCGCAGCCCCCGTACGCGGCGTCCACGCCGGCTGCGCCCCGCCGCGATACGGTGCCGGCGCAGCCTGTGCGTCTCGACATCAACGGGCGCGCGTACACGCTGCAGCTGGAACCGCGCGTCACGCTGCTCGACGCGCTGCGCGAATACGCGGGACTCACGGGCACGAAGAAGGGCTGCGATCGCGGGCAGTGCGGCGCGTGCACGGTGCTCGTCGACGGGCGGCGCATCAACGCCTGCCTGACGCTCGCGGTGATGCACGAAGGCGCGCGGATCACGACCGTCGAAGGGCTGGCGCGCGGCGGCGAGCTGAGCCCGGTGCAGCGCGCATTCGTCGAATGCGATGCGTTCCAGTGCGGCTACTGCACGTCCGGTCAGCTCTGCTCGGCGACCGCGCTGCTCGACGAGTTCGCGGCGGGCGCGGGGAGCGCGGCTACCGACGACGTGCGGCGCCGTCCCGAGCACCTGTCGGACGACGAGATCCGCGAGCGCATGAGCGGCAACCTGTGCCGCTGCGGCGCGTACCCGAACATCGTCGCCGCCGTGCGCGCCGCGCATGCGGCGCACGGCTAGCCGACGGAGGGCACCGCAATGGAAGCGATCTCCTACGAACGCGCGACGGACGTCGCCGGCGCCGTGCGCGCGGCGCAGCGGCCCGGCGCGGCATTCATCGGCGGCGGCACGAACCTGCTCGACCTGATGAAGGGCGGCGTCGCGCGGCCCGTCACGCTCATCGACATCACACGCATCGCGGGCCTCGATACGGTCGACGCGCTGCCCGGCGGCGGCGTGCGCATCGGCGCGCTGGTACGCAACAGCGACGCGGCCGACCATCCGCGCCTGCGCGCCGACTATCCGCTGCTGTCGCAGGCGCTGCTCGCCGGCGCGTCCGCGCAATTGCGCAACATGGCGACCGTCGGCGGCAACCTGATGCAGCGCACGCGCTGCCCGTATTTCTACGATCCCGCGTTCGCGCAGTGCAACAAGCGCGAGCCGGGCAGCGGCTGCGCGGCGATCGGCGGCCACAACCGGATGCACGCGATCCTCGGCGCGAGCCCGCAGTGCGTGGCGGTGAACCCGTCGGACATGAGCGTCGCGCTCGCCGCGCTCGACGCCGTCGTGCAGGTGAGCGGCCCGCGCGGCGCACGGCAGATTCCGATCGCGTCGTTTCACCGCTTGCCGGGCGACCGGCCCGATCTCGACACGACGCTCGAACCGGGCGAACTGATCACCGCGGTGGACTTGCCGCCGCCGCGCTTTGCCGACCATGCGCACTATCTGAAAGTGCGCGATCGCGCGAGCTACGCGTTCGCGCTGGTGTCGGTCGCGGCCGCGCTGCGGATGGACGGCCCGCGCGTCGCCGACGCGCGAATCGCGCTCGGCGGCGTCGCGCACAAGCCGTTGCGTGCGACGGAGGCGGAAGCGCATCTCGCGGGCCGCACCCCGACCGACGCGACGTTGCGCGAGGCGGCCACGCTGGCGTTGCGCGATGCGCGGCCACTCGACGGCAATGGCTTCAAGGTCGCACTCGCGCAGCGGGCGATCGTCCGTGCGGTCGGAACGGCAGCCGCTGCCACGGGAGGTACCGCATGAACACGTTGACGGGACAACCGCTCGACCGGGTCGACGGTGTGCTGAAGGTGACGGGCGGCGCGCATTACGCGGCCGAATTCTCCGATGCGCGGCTCGCGCATGCGGTGCTCGTGACGAGCACGATCGCGTCCGGCCGCATCGAATCGATCGATGCGGCGCGCGCCCGCGCGATGCCGGGCGTGCTGATCGTGATCACGCACGAGAACGCGATGCGGCTGCCCAACGGCGGCCGGCCGCCGCTGTCGCCGCCCGCCGGGCGCCGGCTCACGTTGCTGCAGGACGACACGGTGCGCTACAGCAACGAACCCGTCGCGGTCGTCGTCGCCGAAACGCTCGAGCAGGCGACCGACGCCGCGCATGCGGTGCAGGTGCGTTATCGCGCGAGCGATGCGGTGGTGGATTTCGCGCAGGCGAAGCGCGGCGCGCGCGTGCCGCCGAAGCAGCAGGGCCGCGCGATGGATACGCAGCGCGGCGACGTCGAGGCCGGCCTGCGCGAAGGCGCGGTACGCGTCGACGCAACCTATACGACGCCGATGCAGCACCACAACCCGATCGAGCCGCACGCGACGATGGCGCGCTGGGACGGCCCGACGCTCACGCTGCACGACGCGACGCAGGGTGTGTCGAGCGCGAGCACGGCGGTGGCCGCGGTCTTCGGCATCGCGCCGGAACACGTGCGCGTGATTTCACCGTTCCTCGGTGGCGGCTTCGGCTGCAAGGGTTCGTCGTGGTCGCACGTGTCGTTGTGCGCGATGGCCGCGAAGCAGGTCGGGCGCCCGGTTCGTCTCGCGCTGACGCGGCCGCAGATGTTCGGTCCGGTCGGCGGGCGGCCGTTCACCGAGCAGCGCATCGTGCTGGCCGCACGCCAAGATGGAACGTTGACCGCGATGCGCCACGACACGATCGCCACCACGTCGACGTTCGAGGACTGGATGGAGATGTGCGGGATGCCGTCGCGCATCATGTACGCGGTGCCGAACCAGGCAACCACGCATCGGATCGTGTCGCTGAACGTCGGCACGCCGACGTTCATGCGCGCGCCCGGCGAGGCGTCGGGCTCGTTCGCGCTGGAATCGGCGATGGACGAGCTCGCGTGGCGGCTCGGCATGGACCCGGTCGCGCTGCGGCTCGCGAATTACGCGGCGGTCGATCCGCAGGAGGGCAAGCCGTGGTCGAGCAACAAGCTGCGCGAGTGCTACGAGGCCGGCGCGCGGCGCTTCGGCTGGTCGCGCCGCACCGGCGCGCCGCGCACGATGCGCGACGGCGACACGCTGATCGGCCTCGGGATGGCGGCCGCCACGTATCCGGCGAACCGCAGCGAAGCGTCGGCGCGGGCGCGCATCCTGCCGGACGGCACGGCCGAAGTCGCGTCGGGCACGCAGGACATCGGCACCGGCACCTATACGGTGATGACGCAGGTCGCGGCCGATGCGCTCGGTTTCGCGCCGCAGAACGTGCGCTTTTCGCTCGGCGATTCCAGTCTGCCGCGCGCGCCGGTATCGGGCGGCTCGCAATCGGCGGCAAGCGTCGCGCCCGCCGTGCGCGAGGCCGCGCTGCAGGCGCGCGCGAAGCTGATCGCGCTGGCGATTGCCGACTCCGGATCGCCGCTGCACGGCGCCGCGGCCGACGACGTGACGGTCGACAGCGGCTGGGTCGTGCATCGCGGCGACCCGTCGCGGCGCGATCCGGCCGCGGCGGTGATCGCGCGTGCGGGCGGCCAGCCGATCGACGCGCAGGCGACGGCGAAGCCCGGCGACGAGAAGTCGCGCTATGCGTCCCATTCGTTCGGCGCGGTGTTCGCCGAAGTGCACGTTGACGCCGAGCTCGGCACGATTCGCGTGCCGCGCATCGTCGGCGTCTACAGCGTCGGCCGCCTGCTCAACGCGAAGACGGCGCGCAGCCAGTTGATCGGCGGGATGGTGTGGGGGCTCGGCACCGCGCTCGAGGAAGGCTCGCATCTCGACGTGCGGCACGGCCGCTTCACGAACGCGAATCTCGCCGAATATCACGTGCCCGTGAACGCGGACATCGGCGAACTCGACGTGAGTTTCGTCGACGAAAACGACACGCATTTCAATCCGCTCGGCATTCGCGGCATCGGCGAGATCGGCATCACCGGCGTGCCGGCCGCGATCGCCAATGCGGTCTATCACGCGACCGGCGTGCGGGTGCGCGATCTGCCGATCACGCTCGACAAGGTGGCGATGCCGATGCGCGCGTGAGCGTCGGCATCGGCATTGGCGTTAGCGCCGCGGCGTCCTGCGCCGCACTTCGCTGCGCAGCCAGTCGAGCCAGGTGCGGATCGCGGCTTCGTGCGGATGGCCGGGGCGCCACACGACGTAGTGCGCGTACACGTCGGTGATGCGTACCGTCGACACACGCACGAGCGTGCCGTCGGCGAGTTCCGGCTCGATCAGCGAGCGGCGCGCGAGCGCGACGCCGCGGCCTTTCAGTGCCGCGTCGATCAGCGCGTTCGTGTCGGTGAAGCGCGGCGCGCGCGCGGATTCGGTGAGGTCGAGCCGCGCGGCCTGGCACCACGGTTCCCACGGCTGCGCGGGATGGCGCAGCAACGTCGCGCGCACGAGATCGGCCGGCGTACGCGGCGCGACGCCGTCGCGATTGCGGTATGCAGGGCTCGCGACCGGGAAGATCGTCTCGTTCATCAGCTTCTCGGCGACGACGCCGGGCCACGTGCCGGGCCCGTAGCGCAACGCGACGTCGATGCGGTCGCGCTTGCGCAGCGGCGCGAGCGCCACGTCCGGATGCAGCACGATCGAGATGTGCGGATGCGCGGCGGAGAAGCGCGGCAGGCGCGGCGCGAGCCAGCGCTCGGCGACGCTCGGCAGCACGCTCACGTTCAGCGTTACGTCGCAGGTGCGCGGGCGGCGGCGCACCGCCAGCGTCGGCTCGAACGCGCGTTCGAGCACGCTCAGGCCCTGGCGAACCTGCAGTGCGAGGGCATGCGCGGCGTGCGTCGGCGTCGCGCCGTTGCGTTCGCGCGTGAACAGCGGATAGCCGAGCTGCGCCTCGAGCGCGCGAATGTGCTGGCTGACCGCGCCTTGCGTGAGTGCGAGTTCGTCGGCCGCGCGCGTGAAGCTCTGCAGCCGCACGGCGGCTTCGAACGCGCGCAGCGTCTGCAGCGGAGGGAGGTGGATGCGTCGCATACGGGTATTAGTATCACTAATGTCCGAGCACGACAATTCATCGTTTGCCGCGCATCGGCATGCGTTCCTACACTCGGTTCCGTCTTCCACAGCCCGTCGGGCCACCCCGCCATGAACGCCTATCGTCTCTATCTTTCGCCGGGCGCCTGCTCGCTCGCCGCCCACATCGCGCTGGAGGAAACCGGCGCGCCGTTCGACGTCGAGATCGTGTCCGTGCGCGAGCAGCAGAACCTCGAAGCGCGCTATCTCGCGATCAACCCGAAAGCGCGCGTGCCCGTGCTCGTGATTCCGGGCGAGCCGCGCGCGCTGACCGAAACGCCGGCGATCCTCACGTATCTCGCGCGCCGCTATCCGGATGCGCAATTGCTGCCGCTCGACGATCCGCTGCGCGAGGCGCGGTGCCACGAATGGCTCGCCTGGCTGGTCGGCTGGGTGCATGGCGTCGGCTACGGTGCGCTGTGGCGGCCGGGCCGCTTCATCGACGATCCGGCGCTGCACGGCGCGGTGAGCGCGCATGGGCGCGGCACGATCGACGCCGCGAACGCGTCGATCGAAGCCCTGCTGGCCGACGGCCGCACGTGGGCCGAGCCGGGCGCGCATTCGATCGTCGATCCGTTCCTGCTCGTGCTGTATCGCTGGGGCGTCGCGATCGGGCTCGACATGACCCGGCATCCCGCATGGACCGCTCATGCACAGCGCGAGGCCGAACGGCCGGCCGCGCGGCGCGCGCTGGCGCGCGAGGCGGCCTGACGAGGGGGAGCGGGCGTCGCGGGTCTTTGCTGCGACGCCCGCGTCGCCCGAGTGAAACGGGCGGGGCGGCTATTTCGCCGCGAACAGCGGGTAGGTCGCGCCCGCGACCAGCGCCGCCGCGAGCCACACCACGCTCCACGAACTCGCGGCGAGCAGCGGCGGAATCGCGAGCGGCGTCGCGAACAGCCCGAGGTAGACGACCGTGTTCGCCATCCCGAGCGCGGTGCCCGCGTGGTTCGCGCCGGCGAGCGTCGCGAGCTCCGTGTACGCGACGCCGTGCCACGCCGACACACAGATGCCGGCGAACACGAGAATCGCGACGATCGCGGCGAGCGGCACATGCGGGCTGCCGGCCGTCGCCGCCGCGAGCAGCGTGAACGACCCGGCCGCGACGAACACGGAGCCGCGCAGGTACGCGCGCCGGTTGCCGTGCCGGTCGGTGTGGCGGCCGCTCCAGACGCGCATCACCATCGCGCCGAGCTGCAGCGCGACCATCGCCGCGCTGATGCCGGCGAGGCCGAGCCGGCCGAAGTCGTGCAGGAACACCGTCGCGAACGTGAGTACCGCGAACTGCGGCGCGCACAACAGGCCGATGCCGAGCACGATCCGCCACACCGGGCGGCTCGCCAGCGGATTGCGCGTGGGGCTGGCGGCCTGCGGCCGTTGGGCCGCGCGAGGCGTGGAGACGTGTGGGGCGAGGTGCGCCGCGGCCGGCTCGGCGGGCGGCTCGTGCAGCCAGCGCCACGTGAGCGCGGCCGATCCCGCGCACAGCAGCATCAGCGCACCGAACACCGCGGCGAAGCCGGCATGCGACGCGAGCGACGGCAGCAGCGCCGCGCCGAGGCCGCCGCCGAGCGGCACGGCCGTCTGGCGGATGCTCATCGCGAGCCCGCGTTCGCGCTCGCCGAACCAGCGCATCACCGCGCGCCCGCTCGAGCCGTTCACGCTGCCGCCGAGCAGGCCGACGCAGCACATCGCCGCGACGACGCGCATCAGCGGCGGCACCGCGTGCGCGGTCGGGACGATCGTGCACACCATCAGCGCGAGCATCGCGGCCGTCGCGACGAGCCCGGTCAGCAGTACACGGCGGTCGCCGAAGCGGTCGGCGGCGATTCCCCACGGCAGCTCGGACAGCGCGACGCCGAAGCCGAGCGCGCCGAGCACGAGGCCGAGCGCGCCGTTGTCGAGGTGATAGGCCGAGCGCATCCACACGGCCGTGGTCGGAATACCGGCCGCGGCGGCCGAAAAGCTCAGGTTCGCGGCGACGCCGGCCGCCAGCACGCGCCAGCGATGGGCGGGCCCGCGCACGTCGCGGGCAGGCGAGGAGGGAGAAGCGATGCACGACGTATCCATGACGACAGGCCCGGTTCGAAGTTGACGTCCACAGTCTGGCGGCCTACATTCATCCTGAAAATCGGAAAGTTTTTGATGAATCGTTCGATAAATCAGGATGATTGAGATGTCCGGACAAGACATTCCGCGCGACGGCGGCGAGCCGCTCGCGGGGGCCGATGCCACGCTGGCGCGTCCCAACTTCGACGTCGCGGCGCTGCGCAGCCTCGTCGCGGGCGTGGATCTCGGCAGTTTCGCGAAGGCGGCCGACCGTGTCGCGCGCTCGTCGTCGGCGGTGAGCGCGCAGATTCGCAAGCTCGAGGAGCAGGCCGGCACGCCGCTGTTCGTGAAAGCCGGGCGCGGGCTCGCGCTGACCGACGCCGGCGACGCGATGCTGCGCTACGCGCGGCGGATGATCGAGCTGAACGACGAGGCGGCCGCGGCCGTGCGCGGCGTGAAGCTCGACGGCTGGGTCCGGGTCGGGCTGCAGGAGGATTTCGGCGAGGCGATCCTCCCGGACGTGCTCGGGCGGTTCGCGCGCGCCCATCCGAAGGTGAAGATCGAGGCGCGCGTCGCGCGCAACGCCGATCTGCTCGACCGGCTCGATGCGAACCAGCTCGATCTGGCGCTCGTGTGGGGCGATCCGGCGTCGGCGGCGCTCGTGTCGCGGGCGGGCATCGACAGCGAAGCGATCGCGCACGTGCCGATGCAATGGATCGGTGCGGTGGCAGGCGGGGGTGTCGGGATGATGGACGGCGGCGGGGATGCGGGTGGGGAGGGCGGTGTGCGTGGTGAGGGCGAGGGCAGTCGTGCCGTGCGTGCGACGGACGAGCCGTTGCCGCTCGTGGTGTTCGACCGGCCGTGCCGGTTCTTCGGCGCGGCGACCGATGCGCTCGACCGTGCGGGCGTGCCGTGGCGCGTCGCGTTCACGACGCCGAGCCTAGCCGGCTTATGGGCGGCCGCGGCGGCCGGTCTCGGGCTGACGGTGCGCTCGCATTACGGGCTGCCCGCGTCGGTGCGCGTGCTCGATGCGGCGTCGTGCGGGCTGCCGGCGCTGCCGAGCCTGCCGCTGATCCTGCTGCGGCGCACGTCGTCGGCGACGCCGACGGTCGATCGGCTCGCGCGGATCGTGACGCAGGCGGTGGGGGAGGCGACGGAGGGAGCGCTTGCGGCGTGATTCCGGACGCGACGACCAGCCAGTGTCCGAGCGGCTGGACGTTCGGCCTATTGGAGCAATGACGCGAATGTCGTAACAATGGTGGGTCACTCAATGGAGCTCATCATGCAAGTTGCCACTGTTCCCGAAGCCACGCTCGATCTGCAGCGGCTTCTCGATGCCGCGATTGCCGGCGAACGTGTCGTGATCACGCAGGCCGGCAAGCAGGCGGTCCGGCTCGTGCCGCTCAGGCCGATTCATCCGTACGGGGCCATGGAGGGCGAGATATGGATAGCCGACGACTTCGATGCACCGCTTCCCGACGATTTGTTGGACGCGTTCGAAGGCAAGTAATGCGACTGCTGTTCGATACGCATATCTTTCTCTGGATGGTTGCGAATAATCCGAAGCTGAGTGTTCGCGCGCGCAGGTTGATTGATTCCGCAGACGAAGTGTTCATCAGCAGCGCGAGTATCTGGGAAGTGGCCATCAAAGCCAGCAAGGGGAAGCTGGACGTCGATGTGGATCGGCTGGTCGACAAGCTCAAGATGAGTCAATACCGGGAACTGCCCGTTCGGGCCGCACACGGTGCGGCCGTTCGTCATCTTCCCCATCACCACGGCGACCCGTTCGACCGATTGCTGGTCGCGCAGGCCTCGTACGAGCCGATGGTGCTCATCACCGCCGACGGCCACCTTGCGCAGTATGGTGCGTCAAGAATCTTGACGGTCTGAAACAGTTTCGGGATCGAGTCCCTACGCTGTAGCAGCCGCCGACGCGGACGCTTCGAGCTCCGCACGGAGCTTGTCCAACCGCTCCCGCAACCCCTCGCTCGCCGGCACGAACGGCAGCCGCAACCCGTCCTCGCACCACCCCTGCGCGGCGAGCACGGCCTTCACCGGCGCCGGGTTGGGTTCTGCGAACAGCGCTGCGACGAGCGGCTGCAGCGCGACCGACAGGCGCCGCGCATCGGCGAGCCGCCCGTCGCGCAGTAGCGCATGGATGCGCACATGCCATTCGGGCAGCACGTGGGCGCTGCTCGCGATCGCGCCGTGCGCCCCCGCGCACATCGCCGCGAAATTCTGGTTGTCGTCGCCGGACAGGATCGCGAGCGGCGTGTCGTGCACGAGCCGGCTCATCCGGTCGAGCGTACCGCCGCATTCCTTGATGCCGGCGACGCGCGAGTCGCACGCGAGCGCCTGCAGCGTGTCCAGTTCGACGTTCACGCCGGTGCGGTACGGGATGTTATAGACGAGCACCGGCAGGTCGGCCGCGTCGACGATCGCTTCGACATGGCGGCGGATGCCGTCCTGCGTCGGCCGTACGTAGACGGGCGGCGTGACGAGCAGCCCGTCGGGGCGCAGCGCCGCGAGTTCGCGCGCGCGGGCGGCCGCGAAGTGCGTCGCGCTCGCGGTCAGCCCGACGACGATCGGCAGCGCGGGCGCCGCATCGCGCAGCGTCGCGAACACCGCGTCCTGTTCGCGCGCGTCGAGCAGCACGCCTTCACCGGTCGTCGCCCCCGCGACGAAGCCTGCGATGCCCGCGGCCACATAGTGGCGTGCGAGCCGCGCGAGCGCTGCATGGTCGACCTCGCCATGATGAAACGGCGTGATGATCGGCAGCCAGATACCTTCGAAACGTGTGTTCATGCAAAGCCTCATGGTGGAAACGGAGTGAGAAGGAACCGTTCCGCCGGCGGTGTGCCGGAGCGAGGCGTGCGTGCAAGGAGAAAGAAACGACCTGCGGGCATCCCGTCCGGCATTCGCCTGACGGGACGCGACGTCCCCGTCAGTCGAGGAGTCGTTTTTTCAGTTTCAGCCCGGCCGCGCGCGCACCTGCCGCGACGGCGGCGAGGATCGAGGGCGAGCGCAGGGTAGCGGACATGGATGAACCGTGAGTGGGCTGAGCGGCGATCTTAACACCGGGGCGGCGGCGCGCGCGAGCCCCCGGCCGCCGTTTAGCAGAATTCGAGATTTGCTTTCCACGACTGATTGGAAGGCGCGCCGCGGCCGGCCGCTAGAATGCCCGCTTACGTTTCGATGACAGCGCGTACGCGTGCGGTCACGCACATTCACCACCACTGGAAACGGGGCATATCACGATGGCAAGCATCAAGGGGATCGGCCGCTGGCTGCACACGGGTGCGGCGGCGGCGCTGGTCGTGGCGGCGACGGCCGCGCACGCGGACACGTCGATCCTGAACGTGTCGTACGACGTGACGCGCGAGCTGTACAAGGACATCAACACGAGCTTTGCCGCCGCCTACAAGCAAAAGACCGGCGAGACGGTCACGATCAAGCAGTCGCACGGTGCATCGAGCGCGCAGGCGCTGTCGGTGCTGCAGGGGTTGCAGGCCGACGTCGTGACGATGAACCAGCCGAACGACATCGACCTGCTCGCCGAGCGCGGGCAGCTTCTGCCCAAGGACTGGCGCGCGCGCTTCCCGGACAACAGCTCGCCGTACTCGACGACGATGGTGTTCCTCGTGCGCAAGGGCAACCCGAAGGCGATCAAGGACTGGAGCGATCTCGCGAAGCCGGGCGTCCAGGTGATCATCGCGAACCCGAAGACGTCGGGCAACGGCCGCTATGCGTATCTCGCCGCATGGGGCTTCCAGAAGCAGAAGGGCGCGACCGACCAGCAGGCCCTCGACTTCGAGAAGGCGATCTTCCGCAACGTGCCGGTGCTCGATTCGGGCGGCCGCGGCGCGACGACGACGTTCACGCAGCGCGGCATCGGCGACGTGCTCGTCACGTTCGAGAACGAAGTCGCGCTGATGGACACGGGCGCGTCGGGTGCGCAGTTCGACGCCGTGTATCCGTCGGCGAGCATCCTCGCGGAGCCGCCCGTCGCCGTCGTCGACAAGGTGGTCGACAAGAAGGGCACGCGCAAGGTCGCGCAGGCGTATCTCGACTACCTGTACACGCCGGAAGCGCAGGAGATCATCGCGCAGCACCATCTGCGCCCGCGCGACGCAGCCGTGCTGAAGAAGCATGCGGCCGAGTTCAAGGCGCTGAAGACGTTCAGCGTCGAGCAGGTCTTCGGCAGCTGGGCGAACGCGCAGAAGACCCATTTCGTCGACGGCGGTACGTTCGACCAGGTGATCGTCGACCGGAAGTGAGCGCGGCGCGCGCGACGCGCGGGTTCGCATGACGACGCAGCCGGCCGCTCGTGCGGCCGGCTTTTTTTACGCCTGCGCGGCGCGTTGCCGTTCCAAACCGGCCCGCATTCCCGCCCGCCGCCGCGCGTGCTACGCTCATCGCCTCCCTGCAACCGGCGCCGCGCGATGAACGTCGATTCGTCCTCCCCAGCCTCCCGCGGCCGTGGCCGCAAGATCTGGTCGGGCACCCGCCCGGTGATCGCGTACGGGATGCCGCCGCTCGGCTGGCGCGACTTCTACCATCGCGCGCTGACGGTCAGCTGGCCCGTGTTCTTCCTGTCGCTCGCGGTGCTGTTCCTGCTGCTCAACGGCGGCTTCGCGACGCTTTACCTGCTTGGCCATGCGCCGATCGCGAACCAGTCGCCGGCCGGCTTCGGCGGCGCGTTCTTCTTCAGCGTCGAGACGCTTGCGACCGTCGGCTACGGCGACATGCATCCGCAGACGGTCTATGCGCACCTCGTCGCGACGTTGGAGATCTTCGTCGGGATGTCGGGCATCGCACTGGCCACGGGGCTCGTGTTCGCGCGGTTTTCGCGGCCGCAGGCGAAGATCCTGTTCGCGCGCTACGCGATCGTGCGGCCGCTGAACGGCCGGATGACGCTGATGGTGCGCGCCGCGAATGCCCGCCAGAACGTGATTGCCGAGGCGCAGGCGAAACTGCGGCTGATGCGCGTCGAAGGCACGCACGAGGGCTACTCGCTGCGCAAGATTCACGACCTGCCGCTCGTGCGCAACGAGCATCCGATCTTCCTGCTCGGCTGGAACCTGATGCACGTGATCGACGAGTCGAGCGCGCTGTTCGGCGAGACGCCCGAGTCGCTCGCCGCGCGCGAAGCGTCGCTGCTGATCACGATCGAGGGCTCGGACGAGACCACCGCGCAGGTCATGCAGGCGCGTCATGAGTGGGCGCATGACGCGATCCGCTGGGGCCACCGCTATGTCGACCTGATGCACGACGAGGACGGCATCACGCACATCGATTACACGCATTTTCATGAAGTCGTGCCGATCGACGTCGATACCGACGAGCGCGGTTCGCCGGGCGTGGTGATCGACGCGGGCGCGTCGGCGCCGGGGCCGGCCGCGCAGGCGTGATCAAGGGCGGCGGGGCGCCGCCCCGTCGCGCGTCATGCGTGCAGCAGACGCGCCGCTTCGCGCTGTTCGATCGCGACCGCGCGGCGGAACGCGTCGCGGTCCTCGGCGCGTGCGACGTAGTCGCCGAGCACGCCTTCGTGCGGCAGCAGATGCGCGTCGAACGCGATCTTCAGCGTGCTGGCGAGCAGCAGGTCGGCCGCGGTGAAGCGTTCGCCGACGAGCCAGCGGCTGTGGGCGAGCGCTTGTGCGAGGGCGCGCTGCACGCGCGTGATATTGCCCCAGCCGAATGCGACCGGGTTGCCCGACGCGCCGGTGAATTTCTCGGCCATCGCCGGTTCGAGGCAGGTCGGCGTGAAGAACATCCACTGGAGGAAGCGGCCGCGCAGCGGATCGTCGGGCGCGACGCCGAGCCCGGCGTCCGGGCAACGGTCGGCAAGATAGAGCAGCACGGCGCCCGATTCGGCGAACGGGGCGCTGCCGTCGTCGAGCGCGGGCAGCTTCGCCATCGGGTTGACCTGCACGAACGCGTCGCTGCCCTGTTCGTGCGAGCGCAGGTCGATCGGCACGAGTTCGTACACTCCGCCGATTTCCTCGAGCATCCACAGCGCCCGGAATGCCCGGGTCTTCGGCCAGTAGTAGAGCTTCATCGCGCCTCCGCGTTTGGGTGCTGCTGTCGATCCGGTCGATGCTCAAGCGTACCCGAGCGCGGGAGGTTGGGACAGGGGCGTCCGGCTAGGGGCGCCCGGCCAAGGGCGCTCCGCTAGGGGTACCAGGTTTGGTTGCACGCAGCTGATTCGATGCGCTGGGGCAGCGGTGAATCGCGGGAGATGACCCGCAGAGCCTTGTGTGACTGAAGTTCGTAATATAACTAGTTATAGCAAAACTAGTTATGAAAATTCAAAAAATCCTTGGCGCGAACCAGCATTGCTACACTGCGCCCGGCTCATTGCCCAGTACCCACGCATACGGTAACGCAATCGCCCGGCCGCGCTCGCCGACGCATCACGCACCGTCGCACTCACCGGAGACAAGTCACGCATGGCAACCGACGATCGCACCACGATCATTCCGCGCAGAACGCCCGAATCGGCGGCCATGGTGGCCGAGGTCAAGCGGGCGATGGCGATCACCGCGCGGCTCAACCGCCTGACGTTCGACGATGCGGCGGACGTACGCGCATTGTTCGGTGAACTGATCGGCTCGCAGGTGGACGACGGCTTCATGCTGATCCCGCCATTCCATGCGACGGGCGGCGCCGGCATGAAGCTCGGGCGCAACGTGTTCGTCAACCAGAACTGCACGTTCTACGACCTGGGCGGACTCGAGATCGGCGACGACGTGATGATCGGCCCGAACGTCAGCCTGATCACGTCCGGTCATCCGGTCGAGCCTTCGCGCCGGCGCGACGGCGTGATCGCGAAGCCGATCGTGATCGAGCGGAACGTGTGGATCGGCGCGGGCGCGACGATCATCGGCGGCGTGACGATCGGCGAGAATGCGGTCGTCGCAGCCGCGGCCGTCGTTACCCGGGACGTTCCGCCGAATACGCTGGTCGGCGGCAATCCGGCGAAGATCATCCGGTCGATTGCCGAATAACGTCGCCCGGGTGTGCGCGCCGGTGCGATGAGGCATCGGCGGAGGGATGTGGACAACCGCTCACCACGATCACTCGAAACGCTGTGCATTTGAACGGTGAGCGTACCGCCGAGGCCGTCCCGACAAGCCTTTCCAGCTTTTCCCGATTGTTGTGCGCCGAGTCCTCCGTCGATCGGCAGAGGAAGATCCGGGCGTGCGCCGGTTGTGGATATCTGCGGCCCGAAACGACTCGGCGCGCTGTGTTTTTCACAGGTGAGGGTGACCGGACGCTGCGCGATACATGAAGCGGGTTGTGGACAACTCGCGGCAAATCGAAGCGAAATGCTGTGAAAGTCAACGGTGAGTGTCGCACCCGATCTGGCGGTGTGCCTGCATTGGCACGGGTTTCCGGTCGTTGCCGTGGTTCGGAGCGCCGCGCATTCTAGCCGAATGGCGCAGCGTGCATGACCGCGATCCGCAGACCCGACACGTCGACATCCGGCTCGGGCCCCCAATCGAAGGGCTGTGCATTCTAACGGTGAGCGCCGGCGCGTGGTTCGCAATATGCAGATTTCGACGCGCCTATCCGCGTTCTCTAGCGACTCGGCGCGCTGTGCAACTCAATGGTGAGCGTGAGCCGGCGCTCGGCGCGAGGGCCGTCGGAATGCTGCCGTTCGACTGCCGATGCCGCACGAGCGCTGTTCCAAGGTGGGAGCAACGACGACGCGCGTGCCCGTGTGGATATCCGTCGGCAGAAACGACCCGCGACACTGTGTATTTCGACGGTGAGCATCCGTGCCCGACCGCATGACGAGCCGCTTCCGGTATGGATTGCCCCTTGGCGGTACGCTTCGAAACGTGCGTCAGCTATTGATCGGGGAACGCACCTCCA
>NZ_BCPO01000086.1:0-44036 GCF_016586105.1 Burkholderia sp. E168m15 | reverse complement strand
CGACGGTGAGCATCCGTGCCCGACCGCATGACGAGCCGCTTCCGGTATGGATTGCCCCTTGGCGGTACGCTTCGAAACGTGCGTCAGCTATTGATCGGGGAACGCACCTCCATGTGAATATCCGTCCGTCGAAACGACTCGCGACACTGTGTATTTCGACGGTGAGCATCCGTGCCCGACCGCATGACGAGCCGCTTCCGGTATGGATTGCCCCTTGGCGGTACGCTTCGAAGCGTGCGTCAGCTATTGATCGGAGAACGCACGTCCATGTGGATATCCATCCGTCGAAACGACTCGCGGCACTGTGTATTTCGACGGTGAGCATCCGCGTCCGATCGGGTGACGAGCCGCTTCCGATATGGATTGCCCCTTGGCGGTACGCTTCGAAACGTGCGTCAGCTATCGATCGGAGAACGCACGTCCATGTGGATATCCGGCCTGCTCAAGCACTCGAAGCGCTGTGGTTTTCAATGGTGAGAGTGCGCGTATGGTCGGGAGGCAACGCAGTTCCGCACGTGGACAACTACCCCGCCAGCCAGTCGAAGCCCTGTGTATTTCAACGGTGAGAGCGAGCCGGCAATCGCTCGACCAGCGTGTTCAGGCGAGATGTCCAGCCGGCAAACCCACGCTCGTCCCTGTGTATTCGAACGGTGAGCGCAGGCGGAGGACCGACGAAACGCGCGGTTTCCGATGTGGATATCCGCCGCCGAAATTCACTCGCCAATCTGTGAATTTCAACGGTGAGCGCCCCGCATGCCGATTCCTGATGTGGATATCCCGGCCCCGACGCCACTCGAAACGCTGTGCAATCGAACGGTGAGCGCGCGAGCCGATCGACAGAGCGGCGCGGCATTGTGGACATCCGACGTCGCCAGCCAATCCGAATGCTGTGCATTCCAACGGTGAGGGTGACGGCCCGATGCCCCGAAACCCTTGTCGCAAGGGGTTCGAGCGCCATCCACCCTGCTGACGGTGAGCCCCGCGGCACGCCCCGCCTTTTCCGCCGGACCATCCGACCACCGCGACACGCCTCCCCATCACACTCCGGCCGCCCCGCGCGAGAACTCTCTCAAATCCCGTCAAAAAGCTGCGCAGTTTTTCTCACGGCAGGCCCCTCCGAGCAAGATGAGAAAAAACATTCTCGGCCGCGCGCGAAAAAATAGAGCCATTCGCTGCCGGCACCCTGCGTCATCCGACGCCCCGCCGCGCACGGCCCAGAACAGCACGACAGCACAATCCGGAGACATCCCCTCATGACCGCCCGCCAGCCCGTCGACGGCACGCCTGCCCTGTCCGACTACCGCCTGACCGACAACCTGACCGCGACGCGCGGCCGGATCTTCCTGACCGGCACGCAGGCGCTGATCCGCCTGCTGCTGATGCAGCGCGCGGTCGATACCGAACAGGGGCTCAACACGGCCGGCTTCGTCAGCGGCTATCGCGGTTCGCCGCTCGGCATGGTCGACCAGCAGCTGTGGAAGGCGAAGAAACTGCTCGACGCCAGCAGCGTGCGCTTCCTGCCCGCGATCAACGAGGAACTCGGCGGCACGGCCGTGCTCGGCACGCAGCGGGTCGAGGCCGACCCGGAGCGTACGGTCGAGGGCGTGTATGCGATGTGGTACGGCAAGGGCCCGGGCGTCGATCGCGCGGGCGATGCGCTGAAGCACGGCAACGCGTACGGTTCGTCGCCGCACGGCGGTGTGCTGGTCGTCGCGGGCGACGACCATGGCTGCGTGTCGTCGTCGATGCCGCACCAGAGCGATTTCGCGATGATGGCGTGGCACATGCCGGTCGTGAACCCGTCGAACATCGCCGACATGCTCGAATTCGGCCTGTACGGCTGGGCGCTGTCGCGCTACTCGGGCGCGTGGGTCGGCTTCAAGGCGATCTCGGAAACGGTCGAGTCGGGCTCGACCGTCGACCTCGATGCATTGCAGACGCGCTGGCCGGCGCCGGCAGGCTTCACGCCGCCGGCGGGCGGCCTGCACAACCGCTGGCCCGACCTGCCGAGCCTCACGATCGAGGCGCGTCTCGCGGCGAAGCTCGACGCGGTGCGCCATTTCGCGCGTGCCAACAGCATCGACAAGTGGATCGCGCCGAGCGCGCAGGCGAACGTCGGCATCGTCACCTGCGGCAAGGCGCACCTCGACCTGATGGAAGCGCTGCGCCGCCTCGACCTGACGGTCGCCGACCTCGACGCGGCCGGCGTGCGGATCTACAAGGTCGGCCTGTCGTATCCGCTCGAAATGACGCGCATCGAAACCTTCGTCGACGGGCTCGCCGAAGTGCTGGTGATCGAGGAGAAGGGCCCGGTCATCGAGCAGCAGATCAAGGACTACCTGTACAACCGCACCGAAGGCGCCCGTCCGCGCGTGCTCGGCAAGCACGACGCGGCCGGTGCGTGCCTGCTGTCCGAGCTCGGCGAACTGCGTCCGTCGCGCATCCTGCCGGTGTTCGCGGCATGGCTCGCGCGGCACAAGCCGGCGCTCGACCGGCGCGAGCGCGTGGTCGATCTCGTCGCGCCGCAGATCCTGTCGAACGAGGCCGACGCGGTGAAGCGCACGCCGTATTTCTGCTCGGGCTGCCCGCACAACACGTCGACGAAGGTGCCGGAAGGCTCGATCGCGCAGGCCGGCATCGGTTGCCATTTCATGGCGTCATGGATGGAGCGCGACACGACGGGGCTGATCCAGATGGGCGGCGAGGGCGTCGACTGGGCCGCGCACGCGATGTTCACCAACACGAAGCACGTATTCCAGAACCTCGGCGACGGCACTTACTTCCACTCGGGCATCCTCGCGATCCGCCAGGCGGTCGCCGCGAAAGCGAACATCACGTACAAGATCCTCTACAACGACGCGGTCGCGATGACGGGCGGCCAGCCGGTCGACGGCAGCATCTCGGTGCCGCAGATCGCGCGGCAGGTCGAGGCGGAGGGCGTGTCGCGCTTCGTCGTCGTGTCGGACGAACCGGAGAAGTACGACGGTCATCACGGGCAGTTCCCGACCGGCACGACGTTCCATCACCGCAGCGAACTCGACGCGGTGCAGCGTGAATTGCGCGAAACGCCGGGCGTCACCGTGCTGATCTACGACCAGACCTGCGCGGCCGAGAAGCGTCGCCGCCGCAAGAAAGGCGAATTCCCCGACCCGGACAAGCGCCTGTTCATCAACGACGCGGTGTGCGAAGGCTGCGGCGACTGCGGCGTGCAGTCGAACTGCCTGTCGGTCGAGCCGCTCGAGACGCCGCTCGGCCGCAAGCGCCGCATCGACCAGTCGTCGTGCAACAAGGACTATTCGTGCGTGAACGGCTTCTGCCCGAGCTTCGTGACGGTCGAAGGTGCGGCGCTGAAGAAGGCGGCCGGCGCCGCGTTCGACGAAGCCGCGCTCGCCGCGCGCGTCGACGCGCTGCCGGTGCCGGCGACGCACCTCGACGCGGCGCCGTTCGACATGCTCGTGACGGGCGTGGGCGGCACGGGCGTCGTGACGGTCGGCGCGCTGATCAGCATGGCCGCGCATCTCGAAGGCAAGAGCGCATCGGTGCTCGACTTCATGGGTTTCGCGCAGAAGGGCGGCTCGGTGCTGTCGTTCGTGCGGATCGCGTCGAGCGACCGCTGGCTGAACCAGGTGCGCATCGACACGCAGCAGGCCGACGTGCTGCTCGCGTGCGACATGGTCGTCGGTGCGAGCGCCGAGGCGCTGCAGACGGTGCGTCACGCGCGCACGCGGATCGTCGTCAACACGCACCGGATTCCGAACGCGTCGTTCGTGCAGAACCCCGACGCGAACCTGCATGCGGACGCATTGCTTGAAAAAATGCACCACGCGGCCGGCGACGGCTACCTGTCGAGCTGCGACGCGCAGGCGCTCGCCGCGAAATTCCTCGGCGATTCGATCGGCGCGAACATCCTGATGCTCGGCTACGCGTGGCAGCTCGGCCTCGTGCCGGTGTCGCTCGCCGCGATGATGCGCGCGATCGAGCTGAACAACGTCGCGGTACCGATGAACAAGCTTGCGTTCTCGATCGGCCGAATGGCGGCCGGCGACGCGGCGGGCCTCGACGCGTTGTGGAACGCGCGTCATGCGGTGGCCGTCCACGCCGCGCCGGAGACGCTTGCCGAGCTGATCGCCGATCGCGAGGCGCGTCTCGACGCGTATGGCGGTGCGCGCTATGTCGAGCGCTATCGGGCGCTGGTGAACGCGGCGCGCGCGAAGGGCGACGATGCGCTGACGCGCGCGGTTGCGACGACGTTCTACCGGCTGCTCGCGGTGAAGGACGAATACGAAGTCGCGCGGCTGTACACGGACGACGCGTTCCGCACGGCGCTCGAAGCGCAGTTCGAAGGCGTGCCGGGGCAGACGTACCGCGTGAAGTTCAACCTGGCGCCGCCGACGGTCGCGAAGGCCGGCAGCGACGGCAGTACGCCGAAGAAGCGCGTGTTCGGCCAGTGGATGTGGCCGGTGTTCGGCATGCTGGCGCGCGTGCGCAGCCTGCGCGGCACGTGGCTCGATCCGTTCGGCCGCACGGTCGAGCGCAAGATGGAGCGCGCGCTGGCCGACGACTACGAAACGACGCTCACGCGTGCGTTCGCCGCGATGACCCCCGGCAATACGGCGCAGGTCGTGCAACTGGCCGACCTGCACGCGCGCGTGCGCGGCTTCGGTCACGTGAAGGTGCGCAACCTGGCCGGCGTGAAGCGTGCGGAACGCGAGCTCGCGCTGCAGCTCGGCATCGACGCGGCGACGAGCGCGGCCGTGCAGCATGCGCTCGACGAGATGAAGGGCGCGGGGATGCTGAAGGGGATTCCGGTCGTCGTCGCGAAGTAACGCGAGCGTGAGTGGATGTGAAAACGGCGATGCTCGTGCGAGCGTCGCCGTTTTTTATGGTCCTGGGTGGCTGCGCGCGGGCCGCAGCCGGCCCCGTCAAACAATGCCTTTCTTGCGCGTCGACAGCGCGGTTTCAGACAGGTCGATCTCGCGGAGCAGCTTCGTCAGCGTCTCGTCGGAAATCTTGCTGTCGCTGCGCAGCCGGTACAGCGCCGAGCGTTCCGCGCGCACGGCCGCGATCCGCATCTGCAGCTCCATCGTTTCGGCCTGCTGCGCTTGCGCGCGCGGCGTGGGGCCGTCGTCGGCCAGCGCGGCGAGCCGGCGGCGATATTGATCCATCACGCGCGCGGAGATGTCCGCGCAGCGCGCCGCGCCCGATTCGTCGAGATCGGCCGAGATCGCGTCGTGCGACGAATCGACCGCGCGGATCGCGGCCTGCGCGGCGGCCGAGCGTGCGATGCGCTCCTCGTTGCCGAGCGGGTTGCGCGTCGAGCGCACGCCGCGCAGCAGCAGCGGCAGGCCGATCACCCCGACGATCAGCGAGCCGAGGATCACGGCCGACGCGATGAAGATCGCGGTGTCGCGGCCCGGCAGCGGCGCGCCGTCGGACAGCGCGACCGGAATCGACAGCACGCCGGCGAGCGTGACCGCGCCGCGCACGCCGCCGACCGTCATCACCGCGATCGTGCGTACGCCGGCCATCGTGCCGGCGAGGCCATGGCGCGCGGCGCGGCGGCTCGCGAACCAGCGCAGCAGCCACACCCACAGGAAGCGGATCGCATACAGCGCGAGCATCATCGCGCACACGTTGAAGATCATGCGGCCGACCAGCGCGTCGCTCGTATGGTGCGCGTCGACGAGCGCGCGGCCGATGATGTGCGGCAACTGCAGCCCGAGCATGATGAACACCATGCCGTTGAACACGAATTCGATCATCGCCCACGTGCTTTCGGCGCGCACGCGCGACGCGACGGTGCTTTTGCGCGAGAAGCTCGTGTAATTCATCATCATCCCGGCCGACACGGCCGCGAGCACGCCCGACAGGTCGAGGTGCTCGGCGAACAGGTAGGCGGCGAACGGCACCAGCAGCGTCATCACGATGCCGGGGGCCGGATCGCCTTCCTGCTCGGCATTCAGGAAGCGCGTCGACAGCGCGCTGAATACCCACGACACGATCGCGCCCGTCGCGAGCCCGCCGGCGGCGACGATCACGAACGTGACCGACGCGGCGCGCAGCGAGAACACGCCGGTGAGCGCGGCCGCGATCGCGAACTTCAGCGCGACGAGGCCCGACGCGTCGTTCATCAGCGCCTCGCCTTCGAGGATGTGCATCAGTTGCGGCGGAATGCGGCCCTTGCCGGCGATGCCCGACAGTGCGACCGCGTCGGTCGGCGACAGCACCGCAGCGAGCGCGAACGCGATCGGCAGCGGCAACTCGGGAATCAGCCAGTGTGCGAAGTAGCCCACTGCGAGTACCGTCATGAACACGAGCCCGAACGCGAGCATCAGGATCGCGCGGCGCTGCAGATAAAGCTCGCGTTTCGGAATCCGCCAGCCGTCCGCGAACAGCAGCGGCGGAATGAACAGCAGCATGAAGATCTCGGGATCGAACGTGACGTGCAGGTTCAGCTTCGGCCACGCGAGCATCGCGCCGAACGCGATCTGCATCAGCGGCAACGGCAGTTGCAACGGCAGGAGGCGCGTGACGGCGCCGGACAGTGCGACGGTCAGCAGCAGAATGAGGACTGTGAAAACGATTTCCATCGATACGGCGAATGACGTGAAATGAAACGATCGTACGGAGTGTAGCGTGCCGACGTGACGGGCGCGTTCAAGCGGTCGGTGCGTGCGCACGGAAATGGTGCGCGAGTAGCGCGCCACGGTGGTGCGGTGGCCGCGTGCGGCCGCGCGGCGCATGGGTTCTGCGCGCCTTGCACGGAGCTTGCTTGAAGGTGGGTAGCCACCCGGCCCGCGCCGGGCAACCGAGGGTCCAACCATGACATTGCGCGCCGTCCCGTTCGTCGTCCGTTTCGGCGGACGTCGCGTTCGATTGCATCACCAGGAGGAAGCATGACGATCGTGCAACAGGAGCGTCCGGCCGCCGCGTCGCCGTACCGGTTCGAGCGGGAGATGAGCTCCGGCCTCGAACGGCTGGCGACGCAGCATCGCGACCTGACGCTCACGACCGTGTTCCAGCCGATATTCAGCCTGTCGCATCAGCGCGCGGTGGGCTACGAGGCGCTGCTGCGCGCGCACGATGCGCTCGACCGCGCCGTGTCGCCGCTCGACGTGTTCGGCGAAGCCGCGCGCCGCGACGAACTGCTGCAGCTCGACCGGCTCGCGCAGGCGCTGCATCTGGAGAATTTCGCGCTGCTCGGCGCGGAGCGCGAGTGGCTGTTTCTCAACGTCCATCCCGGCGTGCTCACTGACCCGTTCCAGGCGGCCGCGCTGCTCGCGAACCTGAAGCGGCTCGGCATGCCGCCCCGCCGCATCGTGCTCGAGGTGCTCGAACAGCGCGCGGACGACGTCGAGCGGCTCGCGGAGGCCGTGCGCGAATTCCGCACGCACGGCTTCCTGATCGCGCTCGACGATTTCGGCGCGGGCCACTCGAACATCGAACGGATCTGGCAACTGAACCCGGACATCGTGAAGCTCGACCGCATCATGCTGTCGCACGCGGCGCACCGCACCGGGCTCACCGCGATCCTGCACGGGCTCGTGACGCTGTTGCACGAGGCCGGCAAGCTGGTGCTCGTCGAAGGGATCGAGACCGAGCACGAAGCGCAGATCGCGCTGTCGTGCGAGGCCGATTTCGTGCAGGGCTACTACTTCGGCCGCCCGGCGCCGGGGCTGCCCGACAGCGCGGCCGCGACCGGCTGCATCGGCGAGCTGACCGAGCGCTTTCGTCAGCAGACTGAAGCGCGCGAGCGGCGCGACACGCAGCGGCTCGCCCCGTACCTGCGCGCGTTCGAACGCGCGGCCGAGCGCCTCGAGGCCGGCGAGCCGCTCGACGAGGTGTGCTGGAATTTCCTCGCGCTCGACGCCGCCGCGCGCTGCTTCCTGCTCGATGCGCAGGGCCGGCAGTCGGGCCGCAACGTCGTGCTGCGCGCTGATCGCGCGCTGGCCGAGGCGCGTTTTTCGCCGCTGGCGGACGCGCAGGGCGCGAACTGGCTGCGCCGGCCGTATTTCCGCTCGGCGATCGCCGAGCCGGGGCGCGTGCAGGTCACGCGGCCGTACCTGTCGATCAACGAGGCGCAGCCGTGCGTGACGCTGTCGGTGGCCGTGCGCGTCGGCGATGCGCAGCGCGTGCTGTGCGGCGATATCGACTGGCTCGACGACGACGCGCAGGCCGCGTAGCGACGCACGGCTCGCATGCGGAGAGGGCGCGCGGGGCTGCGGGGGCGGCCGTTGCGTTCACCGTGCGCTTCCCCGACAATGGCGCGAGCGCGGCCGTCGTGACCGCGCGCGCCGTCCCGGGGGCCACCATGGCGGCGAATATAAAAAGGAAAACACCATGAAAAGACCAATTTCGCTGACCATCCTCGCGTGGATCATCATCGTGACCAACGCGATCACCTGCGTGTATACGCCGTTCTCGATCGGCATGCCGACCACCCAGGCGCTGCTGTCGCACTACCTGCTGCCAGTCTGGGCGACGCTCGGCATCAGCGTGATCATCGAAGCCGCGAACGTCGTGATCGGCGTCGCGATCCTCAAGGGGCGCGAGTGGTCGCGCAAGGCCTACCTCGCGACGTCGGTGTTCGGCTTCGCGTTTTCGTTCGTCAACATGCCGAAGTCGATGTTCATGGTGCTGATTCCCGGCTTCCTGCTGTTCGCGGTGTTCGTCTATCTGCTGTTCCGGCGCCCGGCGACCGCGTATTTCCGGCACGCCTTCGCGTGAGCGTCGTGCGCAACGCGCTGGCGATCGTGCTGTTCTCGATCGCCGGCTTTTGCGTGATGGCCGCGCAGATGGCCTCGTTCATGAAAGTCGGCTACGCGGGCGCGACGGCCGTATTCGTTGCCGTGCTGTTCGCGGTGTCGGCCGTGCTGCTGGCCGCGGGTGCGTTTGCCGGCGTATTCCGGCCGCGTGCGCGCGGCGCGGGCATCACGTTGCTCGTCGCGGCCGCGACCACGGCGCTCGGGATGCTCGGCTGGGGGATGCTCGTGCTCACACCGGCGATCGTCGACGTGATGCAGCAGCAGGGCGCGTACTTCGATGCGCGCATGTTCCGGTTCGTGTCCGGCACCGCGGTGACGGCGTTGTCCGCGCTCGTCGGCGTCTGGCTCGTGCGGCGCGGCTGACGTACTGGGCTGAAGTCCGCGGCGGCCGCCACGCTGGCGTCCGTCACGCGGCTCGGCTAGGATGCGCGAATTGTCCAGATGATTCGCGGGCCGCCCATGAACCGACACGCCGCTTCCTCCGTTCTCCTCGAAGTGATCGCCACGACCGTCGGCGATGCGAAGGCCGCCGCCCGCGCGGGCGCCGACCGCCTCGAACTCGTGACCGCGATCACCGAAGGCGGGCTGACGCCGAGCGTCGGCCTGATCGAGGCCGTCGTGGCCGCCGTGCCGATTCCGGTCAACGTGATCGTGCGTCCGCACAGCCGCTCGTTCGTCTATGACGCCGACGACCTGCGCGTGATCGAGCGCGACGTGCGCGCGGCGGTCGCGGCCGGCGCGAACGGGGTCGTGTTCGGCGCGCTCGACGCGCATGGCGACGTCGATCTCGGTGCGCTGGCCCGGATCGCGGCGGCCGCCGACGGGCGCGCGCTCACGTTTCACCGCGCATTCGACGTCGCGCGCGATCTGAACGCCGCGTTCGACGCGTTGCTGCGCGTGCCGGCCGTCACGTCCGTGCTGACGTCGGGCGGCCATCCGTCGGTGCTCGATGCGGTCGCGACGATCACGCGGCTCGTGCGGCAGGCGGCGGGCACGACCTGCACGGTGCTGGCCGGCTCGGGGCTCACGATCGACGCGGTCGGCGACTTCGTCCGCGCCACCGGCGTGCGCGCGGTGCATTTCGGCTCGGGTGTGCGGCCGCGCGGCGAGGTGCTGGCGCCCGTCGACGCGCAACGCGTCGAGCGCGTGCGCGCGGCGCTGGACGGCGCGGCGTCGCACGTGTGACGCGCATGCCGAAGCTGCGCGTGGGTGCGTCGAGAAGACTTTCGATTCGCGACGCGCAGGGCAGTCGGATGCAGACGATCGGCCGAGCCGCGGCGCGTCACGTGTTCCGCACGAACCAGGTCCGCTTCGCGGTGCCGAGCAGCGCGCGATAGACGAGCCACGACACGGCGAAGGTGGCCGGCGCCGACAGCGACGCGGCGAACCCGGTCGCCTGGTTCAGCGCGAGCCCCGCGAACGCGCCCGCGAACCACGCGGTTAGGCCGCCCGGATTGAACACCGGCACGTGCGCGTCGCGGCATTCGACGTCGTCGCCGACGAGCTGCCCGTAGCGCGCCGACAAGATGTGCGCGAGCGCGACGCCGACCCACGCGACGACGAAGATGCCCTGGTACGCGAGCGCTTGCAGGATCCGCGAGAAGATGTCGGCCATCATCAGCGCATAGACGACCGCGCCGACCACGACCGCCCACACGAATTTCGGCGCGCGCAGCCCCGCGACCTTCTGGAAGAACGCTTGCATGTTGACGGTCGCGAGGTAGTAGTTCGCGGTATTGATGCGCGACTGCGTGACCCACACGAACAGCAGCCCCCACACGCCCATCAGCTTCAGCAGCGCGAGCACGACCGACACTTCCGACAGCGTGCCGAGCCCGGGAATCGTGCTGACGAGATAGATGCCGGCCGCGCCGTTGACGAGGAACGTGACGAGGTAGAACGGCATCCCGAAGTTGAAGCGGCCGTGATAGCGGGCGTCGGCCTTGCGGCCGAAGCGCGCGTAGTCGAACGTGAACATCATCAGCACCCATACGCCCATGTAGTAGACGAAGCACTGCCACCAGCCGCCGGCCGGGGCGCCGCCCGCCGGCCCGAAATCGAGCCACGCGGCGTGATAGCCGTACTCGGCCGTCGCGAGCCCGACCGCCGCGAGCAACCCGAACAGGTAGAACGGCAGCAGCACGCCGTTGAACTTGTCGAGCCAGTGCTGCACGCTGCCGAACACGAGCGGCACGCTGTAGCAGACGACGATCAGCGCGGCCCACTTGTAGTCGAGCGCTGGAAACTGGTGATGCGCGGCGACCGCGATCACCGAGCCCTCGAACACCGCGTAGTAGATCGCCGTCGCGAAGAAGATCAGCGTCGCGAGCGCCGCGCCCGCGCTGCCGAACAGCACGCGCGAGAACAGCGCGACCGACAGGCCGGTACGGATCGCGTAACGGCTGATGATCGAATTGACGATGCCGTACGAGACGACCGACAGCGCCATCCCGATCAGCGCGTTGCGCGCGCCGTAGGTGAGCGCGAGCGTCGCGCCGACGACGATGTAGAACACCGCGCTGCAGACGGCCCACCACGCCATCGTCAGCGCAAAGGGCGGCATGCGTGCGTGATCGGGAATGGCGAGCGTCGACAGGTCGAGATCCTCGTCGGTGCGGGCCTGAGCCAGGTTGGCCATGAGCGTGCTCCTCGATGAGCGAAACAGCGGACGACGTCTGGGCCGCGGCCCATGCGAGCCGCGGGGTTGCCCCGACGTCGGGGCGGGCAACCGGTCCGGCGAAAACGGCGCGCAGGCGTCCCCGCCGCGCTGCGCGCGGCCGCACGGACGGGAAACGGAAGCGAAGGATGAAAGCGGAGGGCGGCGCACGGCGCCCGGCGCGACGGCCGGACGCGTGGCGCTCAGTCCTTCAGTACGGCGCGCAGCAGCGCGAGGCGCCGCTGGTATTCGCGGCGCGCGGCGAGCGCGTCGGCCATCGTCACGCGCACGAAGCGCGCGCGATGGTTCGGCTGCATCTGGCCGATCAGGTCCATGTCGGCGCTGATGACCGTGCCGATCGTCGCGTAGCCGCCGCCCGACACCGCATCGCGATGCAGGATGATCGGCTCGACCCCGGCCGGCACCTGGATCGAGCCGATCGGATAGCACGCGTCGACGATGTTCGACGGATCGGCCCCGGCGCCGAACGGCTGCTCGCGCGGCCGGAACTGCAGCGGCCGGCCGTTCTTGTAGCGGTAGCCGATGCGGTCCGCCTCGGGCGCGACCGTCCATTCGTCATCGAAGAACGTGTGCGCCGACGCGTCGGTGAGCCGGTAGTGGTACAGCCCCGGCAGCACGCGCAGTTCGACCTGGCTGTCCAGCGGCCGGCTGACCGACGCCGGCAGCTCGCGCCCTTCGCGAAGCGTGCCGCGCGCCGCGCCGATCGGCAAACGGTCGCCTTTCTGCAGGCGCCGGCCCGCGTGGCCGCCGATCGCGCCGAGCGTGTAGGTCGAGCGGCTGCCGAGCACGACCGGCACGTCGATGCCACCCGCGATGGCCAGGTACGCGCGGGCGCCGCCCTTCACGTAGGCGAACGACAGCACGCTGCCCGCGCGAATCCACAGCGCGACGTTGCAGCGCTGCCCGACGCCGTCGATCTTCGGGGTCATCTCGGCGCCCGTGACGGCGACCAGCGCGTCCGCATGGAACAGCAGCTCCGGGCCGAGCAGCGTGCATTCGAGCACGGCCGCCTGTTCCGGATTGCCGACCAGCAGGTTCGCCGCGCGCGACGCGTACTGGTCGAGCGAGCCCGACGGCGGGATGCCGACGTGGTAGTAGCCTTGCCGGCCCGTATCCTGGACCGACGTCGCGAGGCCGGGTTTCACGACCTCGATCAGGTTGTGCGCGTCAGCGGGCATGCAGCACCTCGACGAGAGAACGGTTGACCGCATCGGGATCGCGCCGGAACGCGTCGAGCGAGAATTTCACGGGGCGCACGCGCAGCGAGAAGGTACCCGCTTCGACGGCCGCCACCGCGGCGTCATAGGCGTCGCGATCGATCGGCTGGAACTTCACGATGTCGCCAGGCCGGAAGAACACCATGAAATCGCGCAGGTAGTCGAGCCGCTGCGCGGGATCGAAGATCGGCGCCGGCGTCACGCCGAACATCTGGTAGCCGCCCGCGCCGCGCACCGAGTAGATGCAACCGAAGCAGCCGCCGTGGCCGACCGTCAGCTTCGGCGTGTCGGTGCGCGGCCGCAGGTATTTCGGTACTTCGAGCTGGCGTGCGCGCTCGACCATCTGGTACATGAACGGCAGGCCCGCGACGAAGCCGACCATCGACACGAACCACGGCGAACCCGAGTGCGCGGCGATGAAGTCGTCGACGTCGCGCTTGCCGTTGATCCGCGCCGCATATTCGAGGTCGGTCGACGACGGGTCCTGGTGACGCTCGCGAAACCGCATCAGCGTCTCGTGTGTCCACGGGTCGTTGTACAGCACCGGCACCTCGACGATGCGCGTATCGAGTTCGAGCGGCGCGTCGCCGACCTCGGCCTCGATCGCCTTGAGCAGCGCGACGAGCGTGTCGGGCTCGATCACGTCCGGGTCGTAGCGCACCTGGTAGGACGCGTTCGCCGGACAGATCTCGGTGATGCCCGGCACCGCGCGCCGCTGCAATTCGCGCGTGATCGCCGTGCCCTTGAAGAAGGCGTCGAGCGACATCGCCTCGCTGATCTCGACGAACACGAACTCGTCGCCGCCGAACGTATAACGGGTCGTCACAGGGCCTCCCCGACGCGCGCGGCGTCCGCGGTTTCGTGCTGCCGGGCGGCGGCCGTCGCGGCCTCGCGCCATGACGGCATCCACGCTTCGAGAAAATTCGTGTGATAGCGGCCCGCGCGCACGTCGTCGTCCGCGAGCAGCGCGACGTGCAGCGGCGCGGTGGTCTTCAGGCCGCCGACCTGCAGCTCGCCGAGCGCGCGAGACAGACGCCGCAATGCGGCCGCGCGGCTCTCGTCGTGCACGATCAGCTTCGCGAGCAGCGAATCGTAGAACGGCGGCACGACGTAGCCCGGATAGAGCAGCGAATCGACGCGCACGCCCGGGCCGGTCGGCCACACCAGTGCGTCGATCCGGCCCGGATTCGGGCGGAAATCCTGCAGCGGATCTTCCGCGTTGATCCGGCATTCGAGCGCGGCGCCGCGCATCGCGATGTCGGCCTGCGCGAACCGCAGCGGCTCGCCGTCGGCGATGCGCAGCGTTTCGCGCACGAGATCGATGCCGGTGATCGCCTCGGTCACCGGATGCTCGACCTGGATGCGCGTGTTCATCTCGATGAAGTAGAACTCGCCGCGCGCATCGTCGAACAGGTATTCGAGCGTGCCCGCGCTGCGGTAGCCGACTTCGCGCGCGAGGCGCGTGGCCGACGCGCACAGCGCGTCGCGCTGCGCCGGCGTGAGCGACGGCGACGGCGCTTCCTCGAGGATCTTCTGGCGGCGCCGCTGCAGCGAGCATTCGCGCTCGAACAGGTGGACGACGTCGCGGCCGTCGCCGAGCACCTGCACCTCGATGTGCCGCGCTCGCGCGATGAAGCGTTCGAGATAGACGCCGCCGTCGCCGAACGCGGCCTGCGCCTCGCGCTGCGCGAGCGGCAGTTCGGCGTCGAGCTGCGCGGCGTCGTGCGCGACGCGGATGCCGCGCCCGCCGCCACCCGCGGCCGCCTTGATCATGATCGGATAGCCGATGCACGCGGCGACCGCGCGGGCCGCGTCGAGCGACTGGACGACGCCGTCGCTGCCCGGCACGGTCGGCACGTTCGCGCGCCGCGCGGTGTCGCGGGCGCGCGCCTTGTCGCCCATCGTCGCGATCACCTGTGCGCCCGGGCCGACGAAGATCAGCCCGGCCGCCTCGACCTGCGCGGCGAACGCCGCGTTCTCGGACAGGAAGCCGTAGCCCGGATGGATCGCGTCCGCGCCGCATTGCCGCGCGGCGTCGAGGATCGCGGCCGGATTCAGATAGCTCTTCGCCGCATGCGACGATCCGATGTGGATCGCTTCGTCGGCCATGCGCGCGGCGAGGCTGTCGCGGTCCGCGTCGCTGACCACGGCGACCGCGCGCATGCCGAGCTCGCGTGCCGCGCGGATCACGCGCACCGCGATTTCGCCGCGGTTCGCGACCAGCACGGTCTTGATCCGCGACGGTCGATAGAAGGTGTCGGGGGCGTTTGCCGGCTTCATCGCATCACCCCTCGATCCGCATCAGCACCTGGCCGGCGTCGACCGGCTCGCCATCGTCGACGAGCAGCTCGACGACGCGGCCCGCCGCATCGGATTCGATCTCGGTGAACTGCTTCATCACTTCGACGAGGCCGACCACCGCGCCGGCCGCGATCGTCGCATCCACCGCGACGTAGTAATCCGCCTCGGGCGACGGGCGTCGGTAGAACGTGCCCGGCAGCGGGCTGACGATGTCGTGCAATGCCATCTTGCGTCTCCTTGAATCGGGTTCAGTGATGAGCGGCGAGCGGTCGCGGGCCGGCGGTCCGGATGCCTTCGCGGACCAGCGCGTCGCGCGTTTCGCGCACGAGTTCGAGCGCGCCGGGCGTGTCGCTGTGGATGCAGACCGAATCGAAATCGATGTCGATGTCGTCGCCGTCGATCGTGCGCACCTTGCCGTCGATGCACGCACGCAGCACCTTGTCGGCCACCTGCTGCGGGTCGAGGCGCCCGACGCGGCGCGTGAACACGATGGAGCCGCTGCGGTCGTAGTCGCGATCGGCGTAGAACTCGCGGATCACCGGCTGTTCGTATTCCCTCGCCACGCGATACGTGACCGACGCTTCCATGCAGTACAGCCACAGGCCGGGATCGACGCGCTGCAGCGTCTCGATCAGCAGCCGCGAGAACGCCTCGTTGGCCGCCGCGTGCATGTAGAGCGCGCCGTGCGGCTTGACGTGCTGCAGGCCCACGCCGTTGAGCCGCGCGAACTCGCGCAGCGCGCCGAGCTGATACAGGATGTCGTGGACGAGCGTCTGCGGCGTTTCGGTGATCGTGCGGCGACCGAAGCCCGCGAGATCGCGAAAGCCCGGATGCGCGCCGATCCCGACGCCGGCGTCGCGCGCGAGCTGCACCGTGCGCGCCATGATGTTCGGGTCGCCGGCATGAAAACCGGTGGCGATGTTCGCCGAGCTGATGAGCGGCATGATCTGCTCGTCGACGCCGTCGCCGATCGTCCACGGGCCGAAACCTTCGCCCATGTCCGAATTCAGGTCGACACTGTGCTTCCTCATACGGTTCGTTCCTCCAGGTTCTCCGGTTTCGCGTGCGCCGCAGCGCGTGTCGACACCGTGTTGAACGCAGGTTAGCCGTGCGGGGTGCGTCAAAATAGTTCTATTTTTATATGCGAACGTATCGATTTTTCAGATATCGCGGGAAGCGGCCGCCCGGCGCCGCGGCAGGCGGATGTGCGCGGGTCGGGCGGGTCCGGATTGCCGCGAAACGGACGGTTGATATGATGGTTGCCATGCCCCCATCAGTTTTCCACCGCGCATGGCCCTGACGCTCAGACAGCTCAAGTACTTCGTCGCGACCGCCGAGCTCGGACAGATCTCGCAGGCCGCGATCCAGCTCACCATCTCGCAGTCGGCCGTGACGAGCGCGATCAAGGAACTGGAGGACAGTCTCGGCACGCAGCTGTTCGTGCGCACGTCGGCGGGCGTGACGCTGACCGATACCGGGCGGCGTTTTCTCAATCACGCGTACACGATCCTGTCGTCGGTCGACGAGGCGATGCGGATCCCGAATCTCGAAAGCACGCTGACCGGCACGCTCGCGATCGCCGCGAGCTACACGGTGCTCGGCTACTTCCTGCCGCATCACGTGCTGCGGCTCAATACGCTCTATCCGCGTCTGACGATCCACCTGCACGAGCTGAACCGCGAGTCGATCGAGGAAGGGCTGATCGCGGGCCGCTACGACATGGCCGTGCTGCTCACGTCGAACGTGTCGAATCCGGAGCTCGTGCTGGAGCCGGTGATCCATTCGGTGCGCAGGCTGTGGGTCGGCGCGCATCATCCGCTGCTGCGGCGCGAGAGCGTCACGTTCGCGGAGGTCGCGCACGAGCCGTTCGTGATGCTGACGGTGGACGAGGCCGGGCAGACCGCGCTGCGTTACTGGAACGAGACGCCGTACCGGCCGAACGTGATCCTGCGCACCTCGTCGGTCGAGGCGGTGCGCAGCATGGTCGCGAACGGCAGCGGTGTCGCGATCCTGTCCGACATGGTGTATCGCCCATGGTCGCTCGAAGGGCGGCGCATCGAGACGATCGTGCTGCGCGACCCGGTGCCGCCGATGAGCGTCGGCCTCGCGTGGCGCAAGAACATCGAGCTGAGTCCCGCGATGCACGCGGTGCGCGACTATTTCCGGCACACGTTCATGGAGCCGCGCGCACTGGGCGGCGCGACCTGAGTGGTGCGCGCGGGCGTGAAAAAGCCGGGGCGCGCCCCGGCTTTTTCGTTGGCGGGCGCGGCGCGCCGGCCGTTGCCGCTTACGCGTTGTCCGACAGCGCGTCGGCCTGGCTCGCGCGGATGCCGAGGCGCTCGAACAGCGCGCGGTCGCGCTGCGTCTGCGGGTTGCTGGTCGTCAGCAACTGGTCGCCGTAGAACATCGAGTTGGCGCCGGCGAGGAAACACATCGCCTGCATCGCGTCGTCGAGCTGCTCGCGGCCGGCCGACAGGCGCACGACGGCCTTCGGCATCGTGATGCGCGCGACCGCGATGGTGCGCACGAACTCGAACGGATCGAGCGGCGCGGTGCCTTCGAGCGGCGTGCCTTCGATCGCGACGAGGTTGTTGATCGGCACCGATTCCGGATACGGGTTCAGGTTCGCGAGCTGCGAGATCAGGCCCGCGCGTTCGCGGCGCGACTCGCCCATCCCGATGATGCCGCCGCAGCACACGTTGATGCCCGCGTCGCGCACGCGGTCGAGCGTGTCGAGGCGATCCTGGTACGTGCGCGTCGAGATCACCTGGCCGTAGAACTCCGGCGACGTGTCGAGGTTGTGGTTGTAGTAGTCGAGGCCCGCATCGGCGAGCTGCCGGGCCTGTTCGTTTTCCAGCATGCCGAGCGTCATGCAGGTCTCGAGACCGAGCTCCTTCACGCCGCGCACCATCTCGGTCAGCGCCGGCATGTGGCGCTCCTTCGGGTTGCGCCACGCGGCGCCCATGCAGAAGCGGCTCGCGCCGTTCGCCTTCGCCGCGCGCGCGGCGTCGAGCACCGTGTCGACGTCCATCAGCTTCTCGGCCTTCAGGCCCGTGTCGTGATGCGACGACTGCGAGCAGTAGCCGCAATCTTCCTCGCAGCCGCCCGTCTTGATCGACAGCAGCGTCGACAGCTGCACCGCGTTCGCGTCGAAGTGCTCGCGATGCACCTGCTGCGCGCGGAACATCAGATCGTTGAACGGCAGCTCGAACAGCGCGACGACGTCGGCGACGCGCCAGCGCTGCGACGCCGGGGCGGCCACGGGGATCGCGGCGGGTTGCACGGCGGCGGTCTGGGCTTGGGTCATTTCGTTTTCCTGTCCTGGGCGGGATTGGGGGATCGGTTGGGTCAATGCCGCGCGGCGCGCAGCGACTCGACGAGCGCGGCGATGTCGAGCATCGCCGCGGCGGATTCGGGGGCGGCCGGCGTCATGTGCGCGATGCGGCCGATGAGTGGCGCGCGGTGCTCGCGCGCAAGCCAGTCGCGAATCGTCGCGACGTTCTCGTCGGCGAACGACATGGCCGGGTCGACGTGGTTCGCGACCCAGCCCGCGAGCGTGAGGCCGCGCTGGCGAATCGCATCGGCCGTCAGCAACGCGTGGCTGATGCAGCCGAGCCGGACGCCGACCACCAGCACGACGGGCAGGCCCAGCGCGACCGCAAGATCGGCGGTGTCCTGCGTATCGTTCAGCGGCACGCGAAAGCCGCCGACGCCTTCGACGACGACCACGTCCGCGCGCGTCAGCGCCTCGCGATGGCACGCGACGATCGTGTCGAGGTCGAGCGTCACGCCTTCCTGCGCGGCGACGATATGCGGCGCGGCCGGCGCTTTCAGCAGGAACGGCGTGCGCAGTTCGGGCGGCAGCACGACGTTCGCGGCGGCGTCGAGCTGGTCCGCATCCTCGTTGCGCCACACGCCGTCGCGTTCGTACGCGCCGGCCGCGACCGGCTTCAGCGCGGCCGCGCGCAGCCCGTGCCGCGCGAAGCCGTGCAGCATCGCGGCCGACACGAAGGTCTTGCCGATCTCGGTGTCGGTGCCGGTGACGAAGACGGAGAGCGGGGCGGTCATGCTGCTGCCTCCTGCCGGGCCGCTCCAACGGAGGCCGCGGCCGCCTCGCTGGCCTCGATCAACGCGGCTTCGAGCCTGGCGAGATCGTCGAACGAATGCGCGGCCGACAGCGACACGCGCAGCCGCGACGTGCCGGCCGGCACCGTCGGCGGCCGGATCGCGGGCACCCACAGGCCGTGCGCGTCGAGCGCGCGCATCGCCGCGAGCGTCGCATCGTTGCTGCCGATCACGAGCGGCTGCACGGCCGTGTGCGAATCGACCGGCTGCCAGCGCGTATTGCGCAGCAGCGCGCGCGTGCGTTCGATCAGCGCGGCGAGGTGCGCGCGGCGCGCGTCGCCTTCGTCGCCCGCGATCACCTTGAGGCTTGCCGACACGGCATGCGCGACGGCCGGCGGCGCGGCGGTCGTGAAGATGTAGCTGCGCGCGCGCTGGATCAGCCATTCGATCACGGTTTCATGCGCGATCACGAACGCGCCGGCGACGCCGGCCGCCTTGCCGAGCGTGCCGACGTACACCAGATGCGGCGAACGCAGCGCGGCGGCCGCGAGCGCGCCGCGACCCTGCGGGCCGAGCACGCCGAAGCCGTGCGCGTCGTCGACGACGAGCCACGCGCCGTGGCGTTCGGCCAGCGCGACGAGTTCGGCGAGCGGCGCGAGGTCGCCGTCCATGCTGAACACTGTGTCGCTGACGATCAGCTTCGTTTCGGCCTCCGATGCGTCGAGCAGCGCGGCGAGCGCGGCCGTATCGGCGTGCGGATAGACCTGCACGTTCGCGCGCGACAGCCGCATGCCGTCGATCAGCGACGCATGGTTCAGCGCATCGGAGAAGATCGTCGCGCCCTTGCCGGCGAGCGCCGTCATCGCGGCGAGGTTCGCCATGTAGCCGGTGCTGAAATACAGCGCGCGCGGCGCATCGGAGAAGCCGCCCGCGAAGCCCGCGAGTTCGTCTTCCAGTCTGGCGTGCGCGCGCGAATGGCCGCCGAGCAGGTGCGAGCCGCCGCTGCCGGAGCCGTAGCGCTGCGCGCCTTCCGCGAACGCGGCGACGAGCGCCGGATGCGCGGCGAGGCCGAGGTAGTCGTTGCTCGCGAAGCCGACGATTTCGCGGCCGTTCACGGTCATGCGCGCGTCGCACGCGGTGTCGGCGATGCGGCGCACGCGGCGCAGCCCTTGCGCGTCGAGGTCGGCGAGGCCGCGTTGCAGGGTGTCGAGCAGGCTCATCGGCCGAGATCCTCCAGCGTCGCGTCGAGCGTGTCGCGCGTGCGCTGCGCGAGCCACGCGATGTCGTCGTCGCTCATCACGTATGGCGGCATCAGGTACACGGTCGTGCCGATCGGGCGCAGCAGCAGCTCGCGTTCGAGCGCGTGTTCGAAGAAACGCCGCGAGAAGCCGCGCGCCGCGTCGCCGTCGAGCGTGACGTCGAACGCGAACAGCGTGCCGCGTTCGCGCAGGTGGCGCACCTGGCGGTGCGCGTCGAGCGGCGCGAGCGCGGCGCGCAGCGTCGCCGATTTGCGGGCATTGCTCGCGAGCACGTCGTCGCGCGCGAACAGGTCGAGTGTCGCAACGGCCGCGCGACATGCGAGCGGGTTGCCGGTGTACGAATGCGAGTGCAGGAAGCCGCGCGTCGTGTCGTCGTCGTAGAACGCCGCGAACACGTCGTCGCGCGTGAGCACCAGCGACAGCGGCAGGTAGCCGCCGCTGATCCCTTTCGACAGGCAGATGAAATCGGGCCAGACGCCGGCCTGCTCGCACGCGAAGAAGGTGCCGGTGCGCCCGCACCCGACCGCGATCTCGTCGGCGATCAGGTGCACGCCGAATTCGTCGCACAGCGCGCGCAGCCCGCGCACGTACGACGGATCGTGCATCGCCATGCCGGCCGCGCACTGCACGAGCGGCTCGACGATCAGCGCGGCGATCCGGTCGCCGCGTTCGACGAACAGACGCCGCACGTCCGCGAGCGCGCGGCCGGCGACGTCGGCGGCCGTCTCGCCCGGCAGCGCGCCGCGCGCATCGGGCGACGCGACCACGTGCGCGTGGCGGATCAGCGGGTCGTACGCATCCTTGAACAGCGCGACGTCGGTCACGCCGAGCGCGCCGATCGTCTCGCCGTGATAGCTGTTCGCGACGCAGACGAATTCCTGCTTGTTCGCGCGGCCGCGGTTGCGCCACGCGTGGAAGCTCATCTTCAGCGCGATCTCGACGGCCGACGCGCCGTCGGATGCGAAGAACGCATGGCCGAGCGTGCGCGCGGTGAGCGCGTGCAGCCGTTCGGCGAGCTCGATCGCGGGTTCGTGCGTGCAGCCGGCGAGCATCGCGTGCTCGAGCGTGTCGAGCTGGTCCTTCAGCGCCGCGTTGATGTCCGGGTTCGCATGGCCGAACAGGTTGACCCACCAGGAGCTGATCGCGTCGAAGTAGCGGCGGCCGTCACGGTCGTACAGCCACAGGCCCGCGCCGCGCGCGACGGGGACGAGCGGCAGGCGCTCGTGATGCTTCATCTGGGTGCAGGGGTGCCAGACCGCGCGCAGGCTGCGCGCGACCCAGTCGTCGGTGGCTGGCGTACTCAAGGCGACTCCGGGGGTAAAACGACCGCGCGGCATCGACGGGATGCCGCGCGGCGGGACACGAAACGCGCAGAGATTAGCGTGTTCCGCCGGACGTTGCACTAGCGGTTACAAACGCCGCACAGCCTTACTGGGCGGGAGTTCGGCGCAGTTCGGGGGTGCTCGGAACGGAACGCGGCGGATCAGGCGAAATGCGCGCAGATGACGACGTTCGAGTGACACCCCCCGACAGAAAAAAATCGTGGGCCGGGGCGCGATGGAGCGTCGAAATAGGGGGAGCAATGAGGGTGAGATGCTGACGGCGACAAGGGGGGCGAACTGGTTGTGCGCGGGATCGATCGACGCGGGGCGGCGCAACGCCGGACGACCGGACGAAATCTGGCGCGAATTCAGGTCGATTGCTCGTAAAAACGAGCATTACGCGGCGTGTGCTCGATTTGACAAGCAGGCGGCGGAGTGCCGCGGTGACGTTGAATCGACGGCGCGCGAAGGGGAAGCGGGAGAAACGACAACCGCGCGTCAGCGCGAAGCCAGCGCGCGCGTATCGGTGGCGCGGGTGTTGTCGCCGCCGTTGTCGGCCGTCTGCGTCGTGCTGTCGTTCCACACGACGCGGTCGTTGACCGCATACAGCCGGCAGGCGCCCGCGCCTTGCTTCGCGCAGTTGTCGAGCGCGAGCGCCATCGGATCGTCGCCGCCTTCGGCCCACGACCACGCGCCTTCCGACGACACCGCGAACGCGCGGCTCGGATGCTGGTTCAGGAAGCGGCGATAGCCTTCGCGGCCGGCTTCATCGACGTAAGGCACCGCGTTGACCGCGTCGATCGACGCATAGCCGGTAGCCTTCGGTTCGTGCGGGTTCGCGACCGCATAGCGCACCGCGGTCGGCAGGTTCAGTTCGGCGAGGAACGCGTGCACGGCCGGCCACCAGACGGGCACGCCGTCGCGATCGACGATCAGCCGGTGCGCATCGTCCTTGTAGCGGCCGAAATCGATGAACTGCGCCTGCGTGCCGTGCGACACGTACGCATCGTGCATCTGCGCGACGAGCGCGGGCGTCCACACCGAATCATTGTCGCCGTACAGCCACAGCGACCGCACGGCCGTGTGCGCACCGTATTGGTCGAACGCGTCGACGAGGTTGCGCTGCCAGCCGTCGCACAGGTCCTGGCGCAGCCCGCCGGAGAAGTTGATGATGCCGCGCACGCCCGCCGCGGCTTCGGTGCCGTAGGCGACCGACACGAGCCCGCCGTGCGACGTGCCGGCGACGACGATGCGCGACGCATCGACGTACGGCTGGCGCGCCATGTAGCGTACCGTCGCATCGACGTCCGCGGCCTGCGCGAGGCCGTTCTTGCCGACGTTGCAGCCTTCCTGCCGGTACGTGCCGTCTGAACCGGCGAAGCCCTGGCGATTCGGCGCGATCACCGCATAGCCGCGGCGCACGAATTCGCGCGCGAACGCGAGCGGCCGGCTGCGCGGCTGCTGATGGAGATCGCCGGTATTTTTGCCGTGGTTGAAGACGACGAGCGGGAACGGGCCGGGGCCGTTCGGCTTGAAGAGCGTCGCCTCGAGCGTGACGGCGCCCGACGCGTCGGCCGGAATGCGGAGGATCTGTTCGTTGAGGTCGGCGGCAACCTGCGGCAGGTTCGCGTCGGCGTAGTCGAAGTGCTCGGCGTGCGCGAGCGACCCGCTGGCGCCTGCACCCGTGTTGGCGCTCGGCAGCGTACCGGCCTGAGCGGCCGACAGCGCACAGGCCGCCATCCATCCCACCAATACCTTGCTGAACGCCATCCGTAAGCCCTGCCATGCAACATGACCAATTCGAGCCCATCGTAGCCCGACAAAATCAGGTTGTGCAATGCGGGAATAACCCGGCGTCTGACATGGCAACTATTTGTCAGCGTTCACTTACTTCGCCGTCGACATAGCGCCAGAATCCCTGCTCGTCGCGCTCGAAACGGCTCGTCTCGTGCAGCCGGTAGGCGCGGCCGCCGACCTTGTAGCGGGCCACGAATTCGACCTCCGCGTGCCGGTCGTCGAGTGGCGCGTGGCGTTTGACCGCGAGGCCCAGCCAGCGGGGCGCGTCCGGCGCGGTGGGGTCGGTGTCGAGATCGGGCGGGCAGGTGCGCGCGGCCCACGTCGCGCGCAGGTAATCGGTCGCGCCGAGGACGTACGCGCTGTACCGCGAACGCATCAATTCGAGTGCGGTTGGGACGGCTTCGCCGCCGTCGATGAAGCGGCCGCAGCAGGCTGCATAGCGCGGCGCCGGCGATTTAGCGGGCGCGGGAGACGCGCCGCCGCACGGGCACGCGTCAGGTCGGGTCAAAATCATGCGAAATGTGAATTAACAACGCTGAGTTGCCGGCCGGCGCACTCACCAGCTCAGCTCGACGCCGTCGTACTGGAAGAACCGGCCGTTCGCCTGGGACACGTCCGAAGCGGATTCGGCGATCACGCGACGCATGCCGGTCACGCTCGTTTCCGGATCGATCGCGGCCTGCGCGCCGCCCATGTCGGTGCGCACCCAGCCGGGATGCAGTGAAATGCACGCGGCATGGCGCGTCTGCAGCGACGCGATGCGCAGCGCGTCGTTCAGCGCGGCCTTGCTCGCGCGGTACAGCCAGCCGGTCGTGCCGGTCGCCTCGGCGATGCTGCCCATCCGGCTCGACACGACGGCCAGCACGCCGCGCGCGTCCTCGACGAGCGGCAGCAGGATCGGCAGCAACTGCATCGGCCCGCGCACGTTGGTATGCATCACCGCGTCGAAATCCTCGGCGGTGATCGTCTCGACGCCTTCGGTGCGCGGCCCGTACACGCCCGACACCAGCACGGCCGCATCGAGCCGTTCGCCGTCGAGCTTCCAGCCGAGCGCCGCGATCTGCTCGGGCCGCGCGATGTCGAGCGCATGCGGCTGCGCGCCGAGCGCGCGCAGCGCGTCGAGCGATGCCGCGTCGCGTGCGGTGGCGATCACGTTCCAGCCGTCGCGCCGGTATTGCCGGACGAATTCGCGGCCGAGGCCGCGCGATGCGCCGACGATCAATACGGTTTTCATGTCCGTCGCTCCTTGGATTGGCGCCGCCGTGGCAGTGCCGGTGTCAGATCCGTTCGATGCGTGCCGCGCCCGCGCGGCAGCCGCCGCCGGGCAGCTGGCGCGTCACCGCACGTTACTGCGCGTCGTCGCACGGCTTCAGCGTGGCGGCGACCGCCTGCGCGACGCCGTCGAGCTGCGCGGCGTCCGCCGCGACCATGTCGTTGTCGGGCGCATGTTGGCCGCGCGCGGTCAGCGCCGCCACGCAGCGCTTGTAGGTTGCGTCGAGCGCGTCGAAGTTCGACACGGACATCCCGAGGTTGCGCATCCGGCCGTCGTGCACGCCGTACACGAGCCCGTGCACGGTGAGCGACTGGCCGCGCGCCCACGCGTCGTTGACGATCGTCGTGCGGCACACGTTGACGACCTGTTCGATCGAATTCAGCTCGATCAGGCGACGGTAACGCGCTTCGCCGACCGGCCATTCGTCGAGCAGGGCCGCATGGCGCTCGCGCACGTCCTGCACGTGATGCAGCCAGTTGTCCGCGAGGCCGACGCGGCGGTTGTGCAACGCCGCGTTTACGCCCGAGCAGCCGTAGTGGCCGACGACCATGATGTGCTTCACGCGCAGGATGTCGACCGCGAACTGGATTACCGACAGGCAGTTCAGGTCGCTGTGCACGACCACGTTCGCGATGTTGCGGTGCACGAACACTTCGCCCGGCGGCAGGCCGATGATCTGGTTCGCCGGCACGCGCGAATCCGAGCAGCCGATCCACAGATATTCCGGCGCCTGCTGGTCGGCGAGCCGTGCGAAGAAATCGGGATCGTCGGCGAGCTGGCGCTTGACCCAGGCATCGTTGTTGTCGAACAGATGTGAAAGCGGATTGTCTTGGGTAGTCATCGGTGTGGATTCCGTTGGCGGAAATCAAGTCGATATCGGATCGGGTGTTACCGGCGTCAGGCGGCGCGCTGCGCGTCGCCTGCGCCGTCGTTCTCGCCCGTCGCGCCGAAGCGCGCGGGGTAGCGCACGCAAAAACGCAGGGTCGCGTCGTACGGATAAAAATCGGGCAATTCGCCCTGCATCAGCTTGTCCTTGCTCGCCTGCCACAGCGCGGGGTCGAAAAAGTCCGCGTGATGCTTCATGAAGACGCTGCGCACGCGCGGGTCGCCGAGCAGGAACGGCCCGTAGGTCTCCGGAAAGATGTCGTGCGGGCCGACGGTATACCACGGTTCGCCGGACAGCTCGTCTTCCTCGTTGCGCGGCGGCGGCACGCGCCGCACGTTGCAGTCGGTCAGGTATTCGATCTCGTCGTAGTCGTAGAACACGACGCGGCCGTGGCGCGTGACGCCGAAGTTCTTGTACAGCATGTCGCCGGGGAAGATGTTCGCCTTCATCAGTTCCTTCACCGCGTTGCCGTATTCCTTCACGCCGTGCTCGACGTCCGCGTCGCTGCCGTTCTGCAGGTACAGGTTCAGCGGCGTCATCCGGCGCTCGATGTACAGGTGCTTGATCACGAGCTTGTCGTCCTCGTATTCGAGCAGCGACGGCACTTCCTTCTCGAGTTCGCGCACGAGCGCGTGATCGAGCCGCGCGAGCGGCAGCGCGACGCTCGAATACTCGAGCGTGTCGGCCATCCGCCCGAGGCGGTCGTGGCGCTTCACGAGCTGGTACTTCTCCATGATCTGCGCGCGCGTCGTTTCCTTCGGCGGCGGGAAGTGGTCCTTGATGATCTTGAACACGTACGGGAACGACGGCAGCGTGAACACGAGCATCACGAGGCCCTTGATCCCGGGCGCGATGATGAAGCGGTCGCTCGAATGCGACAGATGGTGCAGCAGGTCGCGGTAGAACAGGTTCTTGCCCTGCTTCTGCAGCCCGACCGACGTGTAGATCTCGGCCTTCGGCTTGCCCGGCATGATCGTGCAGAGGAAATCCACGTACGCGGACGGCACGCCCATGTCGACGAGGAAGTACGAATGCGAGAAGCTGAAGATGATCTGCAGCAGGTCGCGGCGCAGCAGCACGGTGTCGAGCGCGAGCACGCCGGGGCGCACGTGGCGGATCGGCACCGCGAACGGCAGCACGCGGTCGGCGTTGATGATGCGGCCGACGATGTACGCGCTCTTGTTGCGGAAGAACAGCGACGACAGCACGTGGATCTGGAAATTCGGCGCTTCGTCGAAGTGGCCGAATTCGTCGTCGATCGCCTGCATCACGCAGCCGATGTCGCGCGTGAGATCCTCGAACGGCGGGTCGAGCTGGAAGTTCGTGACGATGCGCTCGAGCGTGACCGCGAGCCCGTCGGTGCCCGGATAGTACGCGCGGTAGGTCGGTTTCGCGGCCGGCTCGTCGTTCTCCAGATACTCGGTCGAGATCGCCGGGCGCACGAAGATGAAATCGTTGCTGAAATACGAGCGGTGCAGGATCTTGCAGCACACCGAATTGAAGAAGGTTTCCGCGCACTCGGGCTGGCGGTGCGACGTGAGCAGGCCGATGTAGTGCAGCTTGATCTGCTGCCACACTTCGTCGTCGATGTTCTCCGCGTCGTATTCGTCTTCCAGCACCTCGACGCATTCCTTCACGCGCTCGTCGTACGACGTGATCCGCTCGCGCGCGAGCCGCTGCAGCCCGTGCCAGTCGCCGCGCTCGAACAGCGTCTTCGCATCGACCGCCGCTTCGCGGAAGATCCGGTAATGGCGATCGAAGTATTCGAGCATCGTCTGCGCGACGTCGAAACCGATCTGCGACGACAGCAGTTTGGGGAAGTGATTCATCGCGTGCAGGCTCGTTCAAGGGGCTGTAAGCACCCGCCATTTTAGCGCCCAAGTCGGCGTTTCAATGACTTTCGGCGGGGCGCGTGAGCGGTCGCCAATCGGCGTGTTGCTCGCCGTTAGGGGCCGTTCGGTGCAACTTCGCGTAAAGATACGGGTACGGAACCGATTCTGACACGAACTTTTTTTGACGGGCCGCCGGGCGCCGGGCACGTCTTTCTCGCGACGGCGATAGAATCGACGCACCGCCCGCCGCGCGTGCCGCCGGCGCGCATTCGCACCGATAACGACGAGACGCCCCACCGATGAACGCCCTGGAACACCAACTCGATTACCCCTTCGCCGATAAGCTGCCCGCCGCGGGCGACACGTTCGAGGTCGCGCCCGGCGTGCGCTGGCTGCGCATGCCGCTGCCGTTCTCGCTCGATCACATCAATCTCTGGCTGCTGCGCGACGAGATCGACGGGCAGGCCGGCTGGACGGTGGTCGATTGCGGGATCGCGTCGGACGTGATCCGCACGCACTGGGAGCAGATCTTCGACACGCAGCTCGACGGCCTGCCCGTGCTGCGCGTGCTCGTCACGCACTGCCACCCCGATCACTTCGGCCTCGCGAACTGGCTGTGCGAAGGCGGTGACAAGGGCCGCTGGAACGTGCGGCTGTGGATGACGCTCGGCGAATATATGTTCGGCTGCCTGATGGCGGCCGGCAACGGATCGAACGCGGGCGGCGCGGCCGCCGCCGATCACTTCGCGCGCCACGGGCTGACCGATCCGGCCGCGCTCGACAAGCTGCGCAACCGCCGCAGCTACTACGCGGACCTCGTGCCGGCCGTGCCGCCGCGCTACCGGCGCCTGCGCGAAGGCGACGCGGTGACGATCGGCGCGCGCACGTGGCGCGTCGTCACCGGCTTCGGCCATTCGCCTGAACATTGCGCGCTCCACAGCGAAGCGGACGGCGTGCTGATTTCCGGCGACATGGTGCTGCCGCGCATCTCGACGAACGTGTCGGTGTTCGACCTCGAACCGGAAGCGAACCCGCTCGCGCTGTACCTCGAATCGCTCGGCCGCTACGAGACGATGGCGCCCGACACGCTCGTGCTGCCGTCGCACGGCAAGCCGTTCCGCGGCGTGCGCACACGCATCGCGCAACTGCGCGAACACCACGATGCGCGCCTGGCCGAGGTGCGCGTCGCGTGTGCGGAGCAGTCGATGAGCGCGGCCGATATCGTGCCGATCATGTTCCGCCGCCGCGAGCTCGATATCCACCAGATGACGTTCGCGCTCGGCGAGGCGCTTGCGCACCTGAACCTGCTGTGGCTCGCGGGCGAACTCGTGCGCGAGCAGGGCGACGACGGGGTGCTGCGGTTCCGTACCGCGGGCTGAGCGTTCTTCGTAGCGCTTACGCGACGGGTTCGTAACGCCATCCGTCGCGATGCCACTGCATCGTGTGCGTTGGTTCGAGCGCCGCGAGAAACGCGGCGTCGTGCGACGCGACCACGATCGCGCCGGGGAAGCCGGCCAGCGCCGCTTCGATCGCCCGCACCGATTCGAGATCGAGGTGATTGGTCGGCTCGTCGAGCAGCAGCAGTTGCGCGGGCGTGCCGCGCCACAACGCGCACGCGAGCGCGGCCTTCAGCCGTTCGCCGCCGCTCAGTTGCCGCGCGGGTTGCGTCGCACGCGTCGCGTCGAGTTGCAGCAGCGCGAGACGGCTGCGCAGATCACCTTCGGCAAGGGGCGTATCGAGCAGGCCCAGTTGCTCGACGATCGAGCGCTCGGCGTCGAGCAGCGCGAGCCGCTGGTCGAGATACGCGGCGCTCACGTGCGTCGTGCAGGTACCCGAACGCGGCGCGAGCTCGCCCGCGAGCATTCTCAGCAACGTCGACTTGCCGCAGCCGTTCGGGCCTGTCAGCGCGATGCGCACGGCGCCGCTTGCGGACCACGTGATCGCGTCGGCGTCGCCCGCCACCCGCCACGGCAGTTGCGCGCGTTCGAGCGTGAACAGCTGGCGGCGCGCGCTGACCTCGGTGCCCGGCAGCGATACCAGCACCGGTGCGTCGGCTTCGACGCGCGCGGCCGCTTCCTGCACGCGCGCGTCGAGCGTCGCCTTGAAGTCGCTCTGATGACGCCGGACGGTCCCCATGATCGCGCGCGCGGCGCCCTTGCGGCTCTGACGCGCCATCGACGACAGGTTGGCCGTCTTCGCGTCGCGCAGCGACGCGGCCGCGTGACGCTGGGTCGTGTCGTGTTCCTGTTCGAGCCTGCGCCGTACGCGCCCGCGCTCGGTGCGCGCATGGTCGAGCGCCGCGTGCGCGGCGTCCTGTTCCGCGTCGCGCTGCGCGCGATAGAGCGCATAGTTGCCGCCATATGAACGCGCGCCGTGCGGCGTCAGCTCGACGATGCGTTGCACGCCGGCGAGCAGCGCACGGTCGTGGCTGACGATGACGACGCCGCCGCGCCAGCCGTCGAGCGCCGTGCGCAGCCACGCGCGGCCCGGTGCATCGAGATGGTTGGTCGGTTCGTCGAGTACGAGCAGGCCGGCGCCGGACAGCAGCGCGCCGATCAGCGCCACGCGTGCGACCTGGCCGCCGCTTAGCGCGTGCGCGGGCGTGTCGGCGTGGACGTCGTGCAGGCCGGCCGCGTCGAGTGCCATGCGCAGGCGTTCCGCGAGATCCCAGCGATCGCCGATCAGGTCGAAGTCGTTCGGTGTTGCGTGGCCGTCCGCGAGACGCGCGAGCGCGCTGAGCGGTGCATCGAGCGCGGCGATCTGCGCGACGGTCCGCGGGGCCGCCGCCGCCGTGTCGTCGCGGTCATGATCATGCTGCTGTGCGACGTAGACGACGTGCGCATGCCGCTCGATCGTTCCCGCGCTGGGTGTACGGCAACCGGCGATCAGTTGCGCGAGCAGGCTCTTGCCGACGCCGTTGCGGCCGACGATGCCGGTGGGCGTGCGATCGATGGACAGGTCGAGCGAATCGAACAGCGTGATGCCGTCGTCGAAGCGGAAGGAAACGTGATGAAGCGCGACGAGCGCGCCGGTGGGCGTGGCAGCAGCCATGAGCACCTCCAAAAATGCGTGAAGACCTTCGCGCGCGGCGTGCGTGGCACGGGCGGCGAAAACATTTCGGGAAGGCTTAGTGGTTCACTTTGGCTGGCGTCCGGTATGAGGAACAGGCGCGCAGTGTAGCAAGCGCGGCGCGCGGGCCGCAAGCGAGCGGCGTGCACGCCGTCGCTTGCGCGCCACGCACGGTTACTGCATGGCGACCGTCGTGAAGTTCTGCCGTCCGAACGGACTCACGTGATAGCCGCTCACGTTCGTGCGCGTCAACGCGGCCGCGGTCGGGTAGCCGAGCGGGATCCACAGCGCCTGGTCGTGGATGATCTTCTGCGCGCTTTCATAGAGCTTCGCGCGCTTGGCTTGGTCGGCGGTCGACTTGCCGTCGGCGATCAGCTTGTCGAGCTGCGCATCGCAGAAGCGCGCGAAGTTGATGCCCGACTTCACCGCATTACAGCTGAACAGCGGCGACAGGTAGTTGTCCGGATCGCCGTTGTCGCCGGCCCAGCCCATGAACAGCATGTCATGCTGGCCGAGCTTCGCCTGCTTGATCAGCTCGCCCCATTCGATCACCTTCACCTCGGCCTTCACGCCGATCTTCGCGAGGTCGGCCTGCAGCAGTTCCGCGCCGACCTTCGGGTTCGGGTTCAGCACGCTGCCGGTCGGGCGCGTCCAGATGGTGGTCGAGAAGCCGTTCGGGAAGCCTGCCTGCGCGAGCAACTGCTTCGCCTTCGCGGGATCGTACGCATACGGCGCGACGTCCTTCGCATAGCTCCACGTATTCGGCGGATACGGGTTGTTCGCGGCCGTCGCGGTGTTGTCGAACACGACCTTCAGGTAGGTCGCGCGGTCGAACGCGAGGTTCAGCGCCTCGCGCACCTTGTCGTTGTCGAGCGGCTTCTTCTGCGTGTTCAGCGCGACGAACGCGGTCATGAACGCGGGCGTTTGCACGACCTTCAGCGCGCTTTCGCCTTTCGCGGCGAGCACGTCCTGCGGCTTCGGCGACAGCGCGATCTGGCATTCGCCGGCCTTCACCTTCTGCAGGCGCACCGACGGGTCGGGCGTGATCGCGTAGATCAGCCGGTCGACCTTCGGCTTCGCGCCCCAGTACGTCGGATTCGCGTCGTAGCGGATCAGCGCGTCCTTCGTGTAGCTCTTCAGCACGAACGGGCCGGTGCCGACCGGCTTCGCGTTCAGGTCGGCCTGCTTGCCGGCCTTCAGCAGCTGGTCCGCGTATTCGGCCGAGTAGATCGACGCGAAGCCCATCGTCAGGATCGGCACGAAGGTCGCGTTCGGCTCGTTCAGCACGAATTTCACCGTGCTGTCGTCGACCTTCGTGACCGACTTCACGAGCTTCACGAGGCCCATCGACTGCGCGTGCGGAAAGCCGCTCGCGCCGGCCACCTTGTGCCACGGATTCGCATCGTCGAGCATCCGCGTGAACGTGAACACGACATCGTCCGCGTTCAGCGCACGGCCCGGCTTGAAATAGTCGGTGGTCTGGAACGCGACGTTCGGGCGCAGGTGGAACGTGTACGTGAGGCCGTCGGCGCTCGCTTCCCATTTGTCCGCGAGCGCGGGCACGACCTTCTTCGCGGCTTCGTCGTAGGACACGAGTGTGTTGAAGATCACGTCGGCCGATGCGTTGGTCGTGACGAGCGAGTTGTACTGCACGACGTCGAAGCCGTCCGGGCTCGATTCCGTGCAGACGGTGAGCGGCTTGGCGGCGGCGAGGCCGGGGACGGCAAGGGCGGCGAGGGCCGTGGCCACGGCGGCCGCGGCGAACAGCTTGACGTGCATAGGATCTCCCACGTGGCGTGTGTTTTTCGCTGAATGACGGAGGCAGGCGCGGCCCGGAAGCGGGCAGGGCCGACGCGGCTGGCGAATAGCATACCGTCAAAGCGTGCGACGCGCGAAAAAAGGCGCCGGAACGCGGTGAATTGACCGAAAAACGGCTGCGTTCGCGACGGAATGCGTGTTGGGGCGGCGGTGTGGGCAGGTCAAGAGCGATGCGCGAGGCAACGGCGCCGAGACGGCGGTCGAACGCGAGGCGCTGAGCACATGCGTGGCGCGACTCGAGCGACGAAACAGATACGATCGCGCCAGCGATGCGTGACATGTGGTGCGCCACGGAGTCCGGAACGCGGGAACGCAAGAACGCAAGAACGCAGAAACGCAGAAACGCAGAAACGCAGGAGGGCGGGAATCCGCTCGGCTCCGCGCGATCCGACCGCGGCGATCAAGCCGCGCCCCGGCGCGAGACGTGCGCCGGGATCCACGACGCGCTCAGTGCGCGCCGGCCTTCGGCTTGCGCGGCGCCTTTTCGAACAGGCGGTCGTACAGCCAGCGCGGCAGCACGTGCAGCACCTTCGCGACGACGCCCATCTGCCACGGAATCACGCGGAATGCGTGCTGCCGGGCGATCGCGCGTGCCGCACGCGCGGCGAAGCGATCGGCGTCCATCAGGAACGGCATCCGGTACGGGTTGTGCGCGGTCATCGGCGTGCGGATGTAGCCGGGCGCGATCGTCACGACGCCGACGCCGGCCGGGCGCAGCTCGACGCGCAGCGCTTCCAGATACTTGATCGCGGCCGATTTCGACGCGCTGTACGCGCCGGAGCCGGGCAGGCCGCGCACGCCGGCGACGCTCGCGACGCCGACCAGCGTGCCGTGGCGCGCGGCCGTCATCGGGCCGACGAACGGCTCGAACGTCGCGACCATCCCGTAGTAGTTGATGTCCATTACGTCGCGGAACGCCGCGAGATCGCCCTGGCCCGTGACGGCGCCCTGGCTGATGCCCGCGTTCGCGATCACGACGTCGGGGCAGCCGTGCGCGGCGATGAACGACGCGGCGGCCGTCGCGAGCGCCTCGGCGTCGCGCACGTCGGCGGAATAGACGGAGATGGACAGCTTCGGGAACCGCCGCGCGAACGCATCGAGTGCATCGGTGCGTCGCGCGACGAGGGCGAGCGTGGCGCCCTGGCGGGCGTATTCCTCGGCCATCGCAAGGCCGAGGCCGCTCGACGCGCCGGTGATGAAGACCTTCAGCGGAGTAGTCATGCCGGCGCGCGGACGGGGATCAGAGCTTCTTGTCCTGAACTTGCTTCACGAGGAAGTCGAGCACCTGCGCGGTACCCGGGATGCTGTTCGTGTAAGCCGGGCCCGTCTTGTACTTGCCCTGGACGACGACCGTCGGCACGCCGTCGATCGCGTAGTCCTTCAGCAGCTTGGCCGACTGGTTCACCTCGCCCTGCACGCTGAACGAGTTGTACGCGTCCATGAACTTCTTCTTGTCGACGCCCTGCGTGGCCAGGAAGTCGGCCTGCGCCTGCGGCGTCAGCAGGTAGTTCTTCTGCTTGTGGATCGCGTTGAAGATCGCCGGCGTGACCTTCTCGGAGATGCCGAGCGCGGACACCGCATAGAACAGCTTCGAGTGCGGGAGGAAATCGTCACGGAATGCGACCGGCACGCGCTTGAAGTCGATGTTGTTGCCCTGCTTCTTCACCCAGGCCTCGATCGTCGGCTCGAATTCGTAGCAGTGCGGGCAGCCGTACCAGAAGAACTCGATCACCTCGACCTTGCCGGCCGGCGCGGATACCGGCTGCGGCGACTTCATCACCTCGAAGTCCTTGCCGGCGGCCGGCGCGGCGGGCGAAGCCTGGGCGAGGCCGGCGGCCAGGCCCAGGGACAGAAGGAGCGTGCTAAGCAGTTTTTTCATGTTGTGAACGTCGAATCAGTTGCTCGGGTTACGGAACGTAACGGGTTCTGCGTGGGCTCGGCCGGTTGGCTTACTGCTTCGTGAAGCGGATCACCGCCGTGTCGACACCTGCATCGGACAGGCGCTGGCGGGCCGAGTTCATATCCTCGAACTTCGAGAACGGGCCGACCCGCACGCGGAAATAGGTCACGCCACTGACGTCGCGCTTCGACACCTTCGATTCGAAGCCCTGGAAGCCGAGGCGCGCACGCTGCTGCTCGGCATCGCCTTCCGTCTTGTACGCACCGACCTGCAGGAAGTAGCCGGTGTTCGCGTCGTTCGCGGTCGGCGGCTTCGCCGCTGCTGCTGCCGCGGCCCCGGCCGACGACGTCGGCTTCGGCGTGTTCGCGGCCTGCTGCTGTTGCTGCTGCTTTTGCGCGGCGGCTTGTTGCGCCTGCTTCTGCGCGGCGAAGCGGGCGAGGTCGTCCTCGCCGCCTTGCTGCTGTTGCTGCGCCTGTTGCGTCTTCTTCGGCGGCGGCGTGGTATCGGCCGGCTTCGGCGCGACGGCGACGCCGTTGCCCGACGACGGCGTGTTCGACGCGGTGGTGTTGCTCGAGCCGGTGGCGCCGTTCGTGTTACCCGACGGCGGCACTTCGACGATCTGCGGCTCGGGCAGCAGGCCGCCCTGGGTCTGGTTCGCGGCCTGGCCGGGCGCGGTGTTCGGCGGCGCCGATTGCGCGGCCTGCGGCACCGGCTGGCCGGGCGTCTTGCCCTGCAGCGCGCGGTTCGGGTCGAACTGCTGCGGCTGGCTCGCGCCGTTGTCGGCCGGCGGCGGCGCGACTTTCGACACGAACGGCGACGGCGAACGCGTGATGTAGAGCGCCACCACCACGGCGATTGCGAGGCCGACGATCAGGCCCAGCACGATTCCAAGAAATGTCCCTCCGGCTTGTTTCGACTGCTTCGAAGTTCGGCGTGGTTGTGCCATTGCTTGAGTCACCTGCAAAAAGAATCGTGAAAAGGCTGCGGCGGGTATCCGACGACGCGCATCCGACGGCGGCCGCTGCCGCAGCCATTCGCGGCCCGGTTCGGGGCCGCGCTGACATCCTTACATCTTGGCGGGCGCGGATACGCCGAGCACCGCCAGGCCGTTCTCGAGCACCTGCCGGGTCGCGGCGAGCAGCGCGGCGCGCGCATTGCGCGGCGCCTCGTCGTCGACCAGCACGCGCTCCGCATTGTAGAACGAGTGGAATTCGCCAGCGAGATCGCGCAGGTAGAACGCGACCGCGTGCGGTGCCAGCTCGTTCGCTGCGTGCGTGAGCATGTCCGGATACTCGGCCAGCTTCTGCATCAGCGACGCCGCTTGCGTGCTCGTCAGCTGCGACAGGTCGGCGCCCGGCAGTTGCGCGACGTCGACGTTGTAGCGCGACTTCAGTTCGTTGAGCACCGAGCAGATCCGCGCATGCGCGTACTGGACGTAATAGACCGGGTTTTCGTCGTTCTGTTTCAGCGCGAGGTCGATGTCGAACACGAACTCGGTATCGGCCTTGCGCGAGATCAGGAAGAAACGCACCGCGTCGCGGCCGCGCGTGATGGTTGCCTCGTCGATCAGGTCGGGGGCCGCTTCCTGGCCCGCGGCCGCGCCGCCCGACCATTCGATCAGGTCGCGCACCGTCACGTAGCTGCCCGCGCGCTTCGAGATCTTCACTTCCTGGCCGTCGCGCATCACGGTGACCATCTTGTGCAGCACGTAGTCGGGATAGCCCTTCGGGATACCGATATGCAGCCCCTGCAGGCCGGCGCGCACGCGCGCGATCGTGCCGTGGTGGTCCGAACCCTGGATGTTGATCACCTTCGTGAAGCCGCGCTCCCACTTCGTCACGTGGTAAGCGACGTCCGGCACGAAGTACGTGTACGTGCCGTCCGACTTGCGCATCACGCGATCCTTGTCGTCGCCTTCGTCGGTCGTGCGCAGCCACAGCGCGCCGTCCTGCTCGTAGGTCATGCCGGCCTTGACCAGCGCGTCGACCGTCTTCTCGACGCGGCCTTCGCTGTACAGCGACGACTCGAGGTAGTACTGGTCGAACTTCACGCCGAACGCCTGCAGATCCATGTCCTGCTCGCGACGCAGGTAGGTGACCGCGAACTTGCGGATCGCGTCGAGATCCTCGACGTCGCCCGTGCCCTTGACCGGCTCGCCGTCGGATGCGGCGACCGTTTCGCCGTTCAGGTAGTCGCGCGCGATGTCGGCGATGTACTCGCCGTTGTACGCGGCTTCCGGCCAGCCCGCGTCGCCCGGCTTCAGGCCGCGCGCGCGCGCCTGCGTCGAGATCGCCAGGTTGCCGATCTGCACGCCCGCGTCGTTGTAGTAGAACTCGCGGTGCACCGCGTAGCCCTGGCTCGCGATCACGTTCGCGAGCACGTCGCCGAGCGCGGCCTGACGGCCGTGACCGACGTGCAGCGGGCCGGTCGGGTTGGCCGACACGAATTCCAGCAACACTTGCTTGCCTTTCTCGCGATCCGACGTGCCGAACGCGCGGCCCTGCTCGAACACGGCGGCGATCACCGCCTGTTTCGCGGCGGCCGACAGGCGCAGGTTGATGAAGCCGGGCCCGGCGATCTCGGCGGCTTCGACGAGGCCTTGCGCGGCCGGCTGCGCGGTGAGGGCGGCGACGATCTGCTCGGCGAGCTGGCGCGGATTCGTGCCGAGCGGCTTCGCGAGCTGCATCGCGACGTTGCACGCGACGTCGCCGTGCGCGGCGACCTTCGGGCGCTCCAGCGTGATGGCGGGGGCGACGAATGCTGCGTCGGCGCCTTTCAGCGCGTGTGCGACCTGCTTGACGCTATCCGCGAGCAGGGCTTCGAGGGTCTGTTTGTGTGCTGGCAGCATGCTGGTAGAAGGCTTCGTTGGTGGCGGCCGGAAACGCCGGCCCGCCGGCACGCTTTTTAAGCGCGCGTTTCAGGGATCGCAGAATTTTAACAGGTGCTAATATGCCGCTCAGGCGGCCCGCGTCCGCGAGGCCGGACGCCGGTCTGCCGGCGTTCCCCAACCGCGCCGCGCAGGCACAACAAGATGAAAAGGGAATTGTCATGATTACGTTCAAGAGCAAGGCGGCACAGGATCTCGACGTGCTGAAGGATTTCGCCGTGTATGTGCTGGGTCTCGTCGGCAAGCAGCTGGGCGAGCGCGGTGTGATCACGCACGACGAACTGGACCACGCGATCGCCAAGCTGGAAGGCGCGGTCGCGCAGGCGAAGCAGGAGCGCGCCGAGCACGCCGGCCATTTCCACGAGGACGAAGCCGACCACGCGCACCATGAAGTGCCGCCGAGCCTGGCGCAACGCGTCGCGCCGTTCCTGACGATGCTGCGCGAAGCGAAGGCCGGCCAGGCCGACGTGCACTGGGGCTTCTGAGCTTCCTTCTTCCTTGCTTGGCAGATCGAAAGGTTCGCCAGACAGGAAAAAGCCCGCTTTCGAGCGGGCTTTTTCTTTTGTCTGATGAAAATTTATGTCGAGCGGATGGCGTGCGCGAAATCGGGGCGGTAGCGCGGCGCCTGCCTTGACCGAAGGATGAAATCCCTTATAATTCAACGCAAGACTATGTGAAAGCGGGTGCGAAAACATAGCGCCGCCCGGGCAACCGGGTCCCACCTGGAGTGGGTATTTCGTCGAACGACGGAAAGAGAATCCCGCATGCGACGGCTGCCGAAAGGCGGCCGTTGGTTTTTCTACGCCCGGATCTTGCGGCCTTCGAGGCTTGCTCGCAGCAACGTGCGCAGCGCGACTTTCCGGGCTTCCCGCTGGCGCCGGTTCAGGCCGCCATCCAGCATGTAGGCCGACTGTACGCGCAGGATGAGCCGGCGTTTCCTGATCCGGTCCTTCGAAACCTCGAAGAACACCGCATACACGCGTTGCGTGCCGTCCGATGCGACCGCTTCCACCGTCACGAAATTGGGTTGCCGTTCATCCGCGACGACGATCCGGCGCGTCGCCAGCCCGACGATCACGCCGCGCAGCAGCTCCCGTGACGCGCGGTACCGGTCTGCGCAGAGCACGCGCGTTTCGCGGCCATCGTCGTAGATCTCGTCATCCGGAATGGTGTCGCGGGTGCGTCCGTCCCATTTGAGGCTGCGCGTAAAGCAGTGGCAGGAGAACAGGACCAGAACCGTCACGTCGAAGCCGGTTTCCAGATCGCAGGTGAATGCCAACGGACGCAGATGGCTCAGATCCCAGCGCTCGCCGCGGTAGATCGTCGGCGGGAACGGGCTCGCGCTGTCCGCTGGCGTTTCGGTGATCCGGATCTCGAAGGTCGACATGGCAGGAAGAACTGAGGGAGAAGGGCGCGTTATGTCGCCCACGCGCGTTGGCCCGAAAGCCCGGCGTTGCAGGACTTCGATCTCGATTATTGAGATTAGTTATCCTGATAAATCAAGTCGTTGTGCGACGCGCCCCTGGATCGGGGCGCGTGGCGATGGAAGCGGCGGGTCGCCGCAGTCGACGCGGTTACAGTTGCGGCGCGAGCGCGCGGCGCGCGTCGTCCAGCGACAGCGCCATGCGTTGCGCGTAGTCTTCGAGCTGATCCTGCCCGATTTTGCCGACCGAGAAGTAGCGGCTGTCCGGGTGCGCGAGATAGAAACCCGACACGCTCGCCGCCGGCAGCATCGCGAGCGAATCCGTCACGCTCATGCCGATCTCGTCCGCGTGCAGCACGTCGAACATGTCGCGCTTCACGAGGTGGTCGGGGCAAGCCGGATAGCCGGGCGCCGGGCGGATGCCCGCGTACTTCTCGGCGATCAGCGCGTCGTTGTCGAGCGTCTCGCCGCTCGCATAGCCCCACAGTTCGCGCCGCACGCGCGCGTGCATCGCTTCGGCGAACGCTTCCGCGAAACGGTCGGCGAGCGCCTTCAGCATGATCGCGCTGTAGTCGTCGTGGTCGGCTTCGAACTGCTTTTCCTTCACGTCGACGCCGAGGCCGGCCGTTACCGCGAACATCCCGATGTAGTCGGCCACCCCCGACTCCTTCGGCGCGATGAAGTCGGCGAGCGAACGGTTCGGCCGCATCACGCCGTCGACCACCGGGCGCACGCTCTGCTGGCGCAGGTTGCGCCACGTGAGCAGCACTTCCGAGCGTGACTCGTCGCTGTAGATCTCGATGTCGTCGTCGTTGACCGTATTGGCCGGCAGCAGCGCGATCACGCCGTTCGCGGTCAGCCAGCGGCCCTGGATCAGGCGCGCGAGCATCGACTTCGCGTCGGAGAACACGCGCCGCGCCGATTCGCCGACGATCTCGTCGTTCAGGATCGCCGGGTACGGGCCCGCGAGGTCCCAGGTCTGGAAGAACGGGCCCCAGTCGATGTAGTTCGCGAGCTCGTTCAGGTCGTAATTCTTGAACACGCGGCGGCCGATGAACTTCGGCTTCACCGGCTGGTAGCCGGCCCAGTCGACCTTGGTCTTGTTCGCGCGTGCTTCGGTGAGCGTGACCATCGGCTGCGCCTTGCGGTTCGCGTGCTGGTCGCGGATGCGTTCGTAGTCGGACTTCAGCTCGTCCAGATACTTCGCCGCGCCTTCGTCGGACAGCAGGTTCGACGCGACCGACACCGAGCGCGACGCATCCGGCACGTAGACGACCGGGCCCTCGTAGTGCGGCGCGATCTTCACGGCCGTGTGCACGCGCGACGTCGTGGCGCCGCCGATCAGCAGCGGAATCTTCTTCACGCGGAAGTAGTCGTCGCGCTGCATTTCGGACGCGACGTACGCCATTTCCTCGAGGCTCGGCGTGATGAGGCCCGACAGCCCGATGATGTCTGCGCCCTCGACCTTCGCCTTCGCGAGGATCTCGTTGCACGGGACCATCACGCCCATGTTGACCACTTCGAAGTTGTTGCACTGGAGCACGACCGACACGATGTTCTTGCCGATGTCGTGCACGTCGCCCTTCACGGTCGCGATGACGATCTTGCCCTTCGCGCGCACGTCGCCGCCCGCTTCCGCGAGCAGGCGCTTTTCTTCCTCGATGAACGGGATCAGGTGCGCGACCGCCTGCTTCATCACGCGCGCCGACTTCACGACCTGCGGCAGGAACATCTTGCCCTGGCCGAACAGGTCGCCGACGATGTTCATCCCGTCCATCAGCGGCCCTTCGATCACGTTGATCGGACGGCCGCCGGCCGCGGCGATCTTCGCGCGCACTTCCTCGGTATCCTCGACGATGAAGGTCGTGATGCCGTGCACGAGCGCATGCGAGAGCCGCTTCTCGACCGGCTGGTTGCGCCACTCGAGGTTCTCTTCCTTCTTCGCGCCGCCTGCCTTGAACTTGTCGGCGATCTCCAGCAGGCGATCGGTGGAGTCGTCGCGGCGGTTTAGGATCACGTCCTCGACGCGCTCGCGCAGTTCGGGGTCGAGATCGGCGTACACGCCGAGCTGGCCCGCGTTCACGATGCCCATGTCCATGCCGGCCTGGATCGCGTGATACAGGAACACGGTGTGGATCGCCTCGCGCACCGGGTCGTTGCCGCGGAACGAGAACGACACGTTCGACACGCCGCCGCTCACCTTCGCGTGCGGCAGGTTCTGCTTGATCCAGCGGGTCGCCTCGATGAAGTCGACCGCGTAGTTGTTGTGCTCCTCGATGCCGGTCGCGACCGCGAAGATGTTCGGGTCGAAGATGATGTCTTCGGGCGGGAAGCCGACTTCATTCACGAGGAAGTCGTACGAGCGCTTGCAGATCTCGGTCTTGCGCGCGTAGGTATCGGCCTGGCCGGTTTCGTCGAACGCCATCACGACCGCGGCCGCGCCGTAGCGGCGGATCAGGTTCGCGTGGTGGCGGAACGCGTCCTCGCCTTCCTTCAGCGAGATCGAGTTCACGATCGCCTTGCCCTGCACGCACTTGAGGCCGGCTTCGATCACCTCCCACTTCGACGAGTCGATCATGATCGGCACGCGCGCGATGTCCGGCTCCGACGCGATCAGGTTCAGGAAGCGCACCATCGCCGCCTTCGAATCGAGCATCGCTTCGTCCATGTTGATGTCGATCACCTGCGCGCCGTTCTCGACCTGCTGGCGCGCGACGGCGAGCGCCTCGTCGAACTGGCCGTTGAGGATCATCCGTGCGAACGCCTTCGAGCCGGTGACGTTGGTGCGTTCGCCGACGTTGATGAAGAGCGTCCCGGGCGTGACGTTGAACGGCTCGAGGCCGGCAAGGCGCATCATGTGATCGGTCATGGCGGTGCGAATTCTTTTGATGAAGGACGTGGGGCGGTCGGTCAGGCGTTGTCGCTGTACTGGTTCGGCCAGCGACGCGGCTTCACGTCGGCGAGCGCCTTCGCGATCTCGGCGATGTGTTCGGGCGTCGTGCCGCAGCAGCCGCCCGCGAGGTTCACGAGCCCGGCCTGCGCGAATTCCTTCAGCAGGCCCGACGTGACGTCGGGGGTTTCGTCGAAGCCGGTGTCGCTCATCGGGTTCGGCAGGCCCGCGTTCGGGTAGCACGACACGTAGGTGTCGCACAGCTTCGCGAGCTCGGCGATGTACGGGCGCATCAGCGCCGCGCCGAGCGCGCAGTTCAGGCCGAACGTGAGCGGCTTCGCATGACGCAGCGAATTCCAGAACGCCTCGACGGTCTGGCCCGACAGAATGCGGCCCGACGCATCGGTGACGGTGCCCGAGATCATGATCGGCAGGCGCTCGCCGGTGTCCTCGAACAGCTCGTCGAGCGCGAACAGCGCGGCCTTGGCGTTCAGCGTGTCGAAGATCGTCTCGACGAGGAACAGGTCGACGCCGCCGTCGAGCAGCGCCTTCGCCTGCTGGTAGTACGACGTGCGCAGCTCGTCGAACGTGACGTTGCGCGCGCCCGGATCGTTGACGTCCGGCGAGATGCTGGCCGTCTTCGGCGTCGGCCCGATCGCGCCGGCGACGAAGCGCGGCTTGTCCGGCGTCGCGTATTTCGCGGCCGATTCGCGTGCGAGCTTCGCCGATGCGACGTTCATCTCGACGACGAGATCTTCCATCCCGTAGTCGGCCTGCGCGACGGTCGTCGCGCCGAACGTGTTGGTTTCGACGATGTCGGCGCCGGCCGCGAAGTACTGGTCGTGGATCTCGCGGATGATCTGCGGTTGCGTGAGCGACAGCAGCTCGTTGTTGCCCTTGATGTCGCGCGGAAAATCCTTGAAGCGCTCGCCGCGATACGCGGCCTCGTCGAGCTTGTAGCGCTGGATCATCGTGCCCATCGCGCCGTCGAGGATCAGGATGCGCGATTTCAGCAGCGCGGGCAGGGCGGCGCCGCGCGTGTAGCGCGCGTCGAGCGGGACGGAAGCGGCGAGAGGAGTCGCAGACATGGGCGGAAGACCGGCGAAGACGGAAAACCGTCATTGTAGCCGGTGCGTCAAGGGGGCGCGGGCCCTCGCCGTGCCGGCCTGGCGGCCCGCCAAATGAAAGCCCCCGCCGGCGAGCCGGACGGGGGCAGGATCGGAGTGCACGCGGCGCCGCATCGATGCGCGGCGAATGGCCCGGCCGCGTGACGCGCCGGGCCGCGCTCGTCAGTGCAGCACGACGGGCATCATCATCAGGCTGTCGAATTGTCCGAGGAATTCGTCGACCTCGTCGAGCGACGGTTCATCCTCGATCAGCTGCTTCACGTGTGCGCGGAATCGTTCGGCAAGTTCGCCGTCGATGAAGATTTCGCGCTGCGCGTTCTTGTCGACGATTTCGTATCCGCCGGCATTCATCAGGTGATGGCCGGCCTGCGGCGCAAATTCGACGACGCAGTAGTTGGGGCTGTTGTAGATCATTTGCATGGCGGCACTCCTCTTCGCAGTGGCATCTGGCCTTGTTGTCCCCTAGGTGGGGCAAGCCTTGCCGGTTTCAAGGGGCTTGCGCTGCACACCCCGTTCTCCCGTTGCGTGGGGTGTATCGGTTAGAAGCCGATGTCTATCAAACGTTTCTCATTGTGAGCCGGTGGACTGAAATAGTTGTTAAAGAGTGTCATCGGCCATTTCCGGGAAATCTGTAATCGGTCGAAATTGCCGATTGGCGCGGATTCACGCGCGTTCACTGTGTGACAGTCGACGAGGCAGGGGGTTGCAGCGTCGCGGGCGGTGCCGCTTGCGCCGGTTCCGCTGGCTGCGCGGGCGATGCATCGGGTGTCGGCGCGGCGGCAGGCGCGTTCGTTGCGCCGGCGGGCGGGGCGACATCGGCAGGCACGCTCGGTGCGGCGAGGCGGCCGTGCCACAGCAGCTCGATCTGCGCCCCGTTCGGCTCGCTCTGCACGAGTCGCGCGGGCAGCCAGCCGAGCGACGGCGCGAGCCACATGTCGATGCGACGCGTGTCGCCGTCGCGCCGCGGCAGGCGCATGAAGTGCCGCGCCGCGATGATGCCGGCCTGCGTCTGCACCTGCTCGTCGCCGATCACGGTGATCGGCCAGGTCTCGCCGCTGTTGTTGTCGATCACGAAGAACTGCTGCGTGACGCCCGGCTTGTAGGCGGCGGGATTGCCGCGCACGAGCCCCGACAACTGCATCAGCATGCTGAAGCGGTCCTGCACGCCGTCGGGCAGCGGCGCGTTGTTCGGCGTGCGCGTGAACACGACTTGCCGGATCTCGCGGTTGAAGATCGCGATGTCTTCCGGCCGCTTGCCGCGCTTCTCGACGTAACGGTCGGGCGCGACGCCGAACGCATCGATGCGGCCTTCGCTGCGATAGGTGAACGGGCCCACGAACGGCACGGGCATCGACACCGACAGGTCGTACGTGTGCCCGTCGGTGCGCCAGTGGATCGTGCCGATCATGTTCTGCATGCCGTTGTAGAACGTGTCGTACTGCAGGTCGCCGGACGGCGGCGCGGCGAACTTCACGCCGCTCGTCGCGGGGCCGGGTGTCGCGGCGCTGGCGCCCGCGGCCGACGCGGC
>NZ_BCPO01000085.1:0-3995 GCF_016586105.1 Burkholderia sp. E168m15 | reverse complement strand
AAGCCCCCGGTGTGCCGCTCGCAGCGGACGCGGCCGCCGCCGGCGGTTCGCCGTGCTCGGCCGTCTGCGTCGACGTGAGGACCGGCTCGTGCGACTGCGCGGGTTTCGGCGGGGCGGCCTTGGGCGCGGCCGGTGCGGCCGGACGTTCGACCGGCTTCGGCGCCGGCGGGGCCGGCTGGCGCTCGATCGGCTGCGGTTTCAGCAACTCGATCTGCACGGGGATGTCGGCGGGCGGCGGCGGCGTGAACGATTCGCGATTGCGCATCAGCCAGAACCCGGCGAGCGCATGCAGCACCAGCACGGCGACGAGCGCGACGCCCACGCGCAGCCAGCGGCGGGGCTGGGCGTGAGTCGGGCGAAGGTCGGCAGGCTGCATGGGCATCGAACAGGGTCGGGGCGCGTGGGTGACGTCGGGCGCGCGGCGCGCGCCACAGGAATCGGACCGTCGGATGCGCTGCGCGTTCGCGATGCGTGACGTGAACCGGACGCGTCAGGCGTCGCGTGCGTCGGGACTATAGCCGAGTTCGTAAGACAGTTTCTGCGCGCAGGCGCGCAGCGCGGTGTCGATCTCGCCGCCCCACGCGATGTCGAACGAGCCTTCCTGGCCGAGCGCGACGATCGCGAGCGCGAGTTCGCCGACCGCGTCGAACACCGGCATGCAGAACGCGTGGATCGTCGGCAGCAGCATCCCCTCGACGCGCGCGGCCTGGTGCCGGCGCACGTCGGCGAGCACCGCATCGACTTCGTCGAGCGTGCGCGGGCCGCCGTGGTGCGGCGAGCGGCGCGTATCGGCGAGTTCGCGCTCGAGCATCGCGGCGGTCTTGCTGCGCGGCAGGTACGCGGCGAACAGCAGGCCCGTCGCGGAACCGAGCAGCGGCATCACGTCGCCGAGCTTCAGCGACGCCTTCGCCGGATGGCTCGACTCCATCCAGTGCACGATCGTCGGCCCCTGGTTGCCCCACACCGCGATGCCGACCGTCTGGTCGAGGCGATCGCGGAATTCGGTCAGCGCGATCCGCGCGAGCTTCACGCCGTCGACGCGCGCGAGCCGCGCGAGGCCCATCTGCAGCGCGAAGCCGCCGAGCTCGTAGCGGCCCGAGACGGGGTCCTGCGACACGACGCCGAGCCGCGAGAAGCTGACCAGGTAGCGATGCGCCTTCGCCGGGCTCATGCCCGCGCGCTGCGCGAGATCGCGCAGCATCATCGCGCGCGGCTCGCTCGTCAGCACGTCGAGCAGGCGGAAGCCGACCTCGATCGACTGGATGCCGGAACGGACCTTCTCGCCGTGTTCGCCGGAAGCAGCGTCGTCGGTATCGGAGTCGGCGAGATCGTCGTCGGGAAGCGGGCTGGCGGGCATGGGCAACGGGTGCGCGAAAATGCGACAGGAAACGGGGCGAAAACGGCGTGTGCGATCGTGGCGCGCCGCATGGATTCACCATCGTAAAATAGATTCCCTCCATCGTCACTACAACGGCAGATCCTCCCTATGAAACTTGCTTCGCTGAAGGACGGCACGCGCGACGGCCAGCTGATCGTCGTGTCGCGCGACCTGCACACCGCGGCGATTGCCGATGCGATCGCGCCGACGCTGCAGCGCGTCCTCGACGACTGGGCGTTCTACGCGCCGCAACTGCGCGACCTGTACGACGCGCTGAACCACGGGCGCGCGCGCAACGCGTTCGCGTTCGATCCGGCCAACTGCATGGCGCCGCTGCCGCGCGCGTTCCAGTGGGCCGACGGCTCCGCGTACGTGAACCACGTCGAGCTCGTGCGCCGTGCGCGCGGCGCTGAGATGCCGCCCGAGTTCTGGACCGATCCGCTGATGTACCAGGGCGGCAGCGACGATTTCCTGGGGCCGCGCGACGACGTCGTGTGCCCGTCCGAGGAATGGGGCATCGATTTCGAGGCGGAGGTCGCGGTGATCACCGGCGACGTGCCGATGAGCGTGTCGCCCGACGACGCGCTGAAGGCCGTGCGGCTCGTCACGCTCGTGAACGACGTATCGCTGCGCAACCTGATTCCGGCCGAACTCGCGAAGGGCTTCGGCTTCTTCCAGAGCAAGCCGGCCACCGCGTTCGCACCGGTCGCCGTCACGCCCGACGAGCTTGGCGACGAATGGCGCGAAGGCCGCGTGCACCGCCCGATGATCGTCCACTGGAACGGCAAGAAGGTCGGCCAGCCCGACGCCGGCACCGACATGGTGTTTCACTTCGGCCAGTTGATCGCGCACGCGGCGAAGACGCGCAACCTGCGTGCCGGCTCGATCGTCGGCTCGGGTACGGTGTCGAACAAGGACGCGAAGCGCGGCTACTGCTGCATCGCCGAGAAGCGCTGCCTCGAGACGATCGAGCACGGCGCGCCGCAGACCGAATTCATGCGCTACGGCGATATGGTGCGCATCGAGATGTTCGATGCGGCCGGCAAGTCGATCTTCGGCGCGATCGAGCAGTCGGTTTCCCCGCCCGACGGCGCGGCATAAGCGGCGCGGTACGCAACGCGCCGGCGACACCCGGCTTCGACCCGCGCGCCGGGTTTCGCCCGATGTTTGACCGCGCGGGCTTGGCTACACTCGATTCAAGCGTTCGAGCGCCTCGAACAAGGAGCAGCAGATGGCCGATCTTGCCGCGTACGGCGGTTACGAAGCACTGAAGGTGACGCGCCGCGACCATGGCGTGCTCGACATCGTGATGAGCGGCGAGGGCGCGAACCGCAGCGGCCTCGCGACCGCGAACGCGCGCATGCATCGCGAGCTCGCCGACATCTGGCGCGACGTCGATCGCGATCCCGACACGCGCGTCGCGGTGATCCGCGGCGAAGGCAAGGGCTTTTCGGCGGGCGGCGATCTCGCGCTCGTCGAGGAGATGGCGAACGATTTCGACGTGCGCGCCCGCGTGTGGCGCGAGGCGCGTGACCTCGTCTACAACGTGATCAACTGCAGCAAGCCGATCGTGTCGGCGATGCACGGCCCGGCCGTCGGCGCGGGGCTCGTCGCCGGGCTGCTCGCCGACATCTCGATCGCCGCGAAGGATGCGCGCATCATCGACGGCCATACGCGGCTCGGCGTCGCGGCCGGCGACCACGCGGCGATCGTGTGGCCGCTCCTGTGCGGGATGGCGAAGGCGAAGTACTACCTGATGCTGTGCGAGCCCGTGAGCGGCGAGGAGGCCGAGCGGATCGGGCTGGTCTCGCTCGCGGTCGAGCCGGCCGACCTGCTGCCGAAGGCATACGAAGTGGCCGAGCGGCTCGCGCACGGTTCGCAGTCGGCGATCCGCTGGACCAAGTACGCGCTGAACAACTGGCTGCGCATGGCCGGCCCGACCTTCGATACGTCGCTCGCGCTCGAATTCATGGGTTTTTCGGGGCCCGACGTGCAGGAAGGCATCCGTTCGCTGCGCGAGCGGCGCCCGCCCGCGTTCCCCGGCGACGCGCCGTTCTGACGTGCGCGCTATGATCGAACCACGCGCGGCTGCGCGACGCACGGCGGCCGCCTCGCTCCCCCAGTCAACCAGGATGCCCGTATGACGACCGATGCCTCCGGCGCCAACCCTTTCGCCGGCTTTGCCGGGTTCCAGCCCGCCGACATGATGGACCGGATGTGGGACATGATGCGGATGTCGCCGTTCGGCGGGATGGCGCCGTTTCCGGGCGCCACGCACGGGCTGCCGCCGTCGCTGTCGAGCATGTCCGACATGATGTCGCCGCTCACGAACGTCGAGGAGCTCGACAAGCGGATCACCGATCTGCGCGCGGTCGAGCAATGGCTGAAGCTCAATCTCGGGATGCTGCAGTCCGCGATCCAGGCGCTCGAGGTGCAGCGCGCGACGCTCGCGACGCTGCGTGCATTCGGCGCGTTCGCGCAAAGCTCGATGTCGGCGGCCGAGGAAGCGGCCGTGGCCGCCGCGCAGGCCGCGAAACCCGCGTCGGCGGGCGAGGCCGCACCCGATGCCGCGGCGTCCGCGGCGGATGCGCCGGCGGGCGACCCCGCGCAGCAGTTC
>NZ_BCPO01000084.1:0-6486 GCF_016586105.1 Burkholderia sp. E168m15 | reverse complement strand
GCATGCAGCCTGCCGCGCCGGACGCCGCGCCGCCGGAGGCCGCCACCGCGCCGGAGCCCGCCGCGAAATCCGCCGCGGCCGCACCGCGCAAGCCCGCCGCGAAGCGTGCGAAGCCGTCCGGTTCGGCCGCGGAGCGCGCGGCGGCCGCTTCGTCGCCCGAAACGCGTCCGCCGAAGCGCTCGACGTGATGCGGCGCAGGTAGCAGGTCGATCATGCGACTCGCGCTCGTTCTGATGGGAGGCGGCGCGCGCGCCGCATACCAGGTCGGCGTGCTGAAGGCGCTGGCCGAGATCGCGCGCGAGGCCGATCCGCAGCGGCACACGCTGCCGTTCGCGGTCGTGTGCGGTTCGTCGGCCGGCGCGATCAACGCGACGTCGGTCGCGAGCCACGCAGACGACTTTTCCCATGGCGTGCGGCGCCTGCTCGAATTCTGGGAACCGTTGCGCGCCGATTACGTGTATCGCACCGACTGGCTCGGCATCGCGGCCGCCGGCGCGCGCTGGCTCGCGACGATGACGTTCGGCTGGGCGGCGCGCCGCTCCCCGCGGGGGCTGCTCGACAACACGCCGCTCGCGCACCTGCTGCAGCGCGAGCTGAGTTTTCACCGGATCGAGCAGATGCTCGAGGCGCGCCTGCTGCATGCGCTCGCGATCACCGCGCTCAGCTATTCGAGCGGTCGGCACCTCACGTTCTACCAGGCGGCCGAGCCGATCCAGGCGTGGCGGCGCGCGCAGCGCACCGCGCGGCTCGTCGACCTGTCGGCGTCGCACCTGCTCGCGTCGTCGGCCATTCCGTTCGTGTTCCCCGCCGTGCCGCTCGTGCTCGACGGGCAGATCGAGTACTTCGGCGACGGCTCGATCCGGCAGATCGCGCCGCTGTCGCCGGCGATCCACTTCGGTGCGGACCGGATCGTCGTGGTCGGTGCAGCCGATCCGCGGCCCGAGATTCCGGCCGCGAACGGCGCGGGACGGGCCCGTGGCTATCCGAGCCTCGCGCAGATCGGCCAGCAGGTGCTCGCGAGCGTGTTCCTCGACTCGATCGGCTCGGACATCGAACGGATCGAGCACATCAACCGGATGATCGAGCACCTGCCGCACCAGGTCGAGCTCGACAGCGGCTGGCGGCACGTCGACGTGCTCGCGATCGCGCCGTCCGAGCGCATCGAGCTGATTGCCGCGAAGCACCTGAAGCAGATGCCGGCGACGATGCGCGGGCTGCTCGGCGCGATCGGCGGCAGCCAGCCGGCCGGCGCGTCGTTCGCGAGCTACCTGCTGTTCGAGGAGGCGTTCACGCGCGAGCTGATCGAGCTCGGCTACCGCGACGGCCGGGCGCAGCGCGAGACGCTCGCCGGCTGGATCGCCCAGGCGGACGGCAGCAGCGCACCGGCGGCCGGCACGCCGCCGGAAGGCGGCCTCGCGGCCGGCGAAATACGGGTCTGACACGCGCAGGCGCAATGTAAGGTTGCGTTTTCGCGACGGTCAGGCGCGACCGATCGCCGCACCGCGGTTGGCGGCGCGCGACCGGGCAGGCGTCTCGGAACCGTCATGCACGCGTGCTATCATGGCCGCCGCCGTATACACCATATCGAGCAGCCCGCCGATCCGGCATCCGCACGGGACCTTTCGGGGAACCCGCCTGGGGCAGGGGACGGGCGCGCCAACGAGCCGGCCAGCGCCGGCCCCCACTCAGGCAAGCGCGACCGGCCTCCGTCGGAACGGAGCGGGTTGCGACATGCCCAACGGCGGCAACGCGGCCGCCCGGCCGCCGGACGAGGAATCAGCGTCCGGCGGGCCGGTTTCCCGCGTAAAATTAGAGTCTTGGCTGCAAAAAGCGCGCGTGGCGCGCTGGCGCGGCAACAGTCACGTTTAGAGAAGTCGCATTGCGCAGAACAGGGGTGGGACCATCATGAACACCATGCTTTATCCGGAACTTTACAGGTCGCTCGAAGCTGTCCGCTGGGACATGGAGAAGGACATCCCGTGGGACAAGTTCGACGCTTCGCTGCTCACCGACGAGCAGGCGAAGACGATCAAGATGAACGCGATCACCGAATGGTCGGCGCTGCCCGCGACGGAAATGTTCCTGCGCGACAACCAGCACGACAGCGACTTTTCCGCGTTCATGAGCGTGTGGTTCTTCGAGGAGCAGAAGCATTCGCTCGTGCTGATGGAATACCTGCGCCGCTTCAAGCCCGAGATGGTGCCGACCGAAGAGGAGCTGCACGCGGTGCGCTTCCAGTTCGATCCGGCGCCGCCGCTCGAGACGCTGATGCTGCACTTCTGCGGCGAAATCCGTTTGAACCACTGGTACCGCTGCGCGGCCGACTGGCACACCGAGCCCGTCATCAAGCAGATCTACGAAACGATTTCGCGCGATGAAGCGCGTCACGGCGGCGCATATCTGCGCTACATGAAGAAAGCGCTGAACAACTGCGGCGACGTCGCGCGTGCCGCCTTCGCGAAGATCGGCGTGCTGATGGCGTCGGCGCGCCGCACCGAGAAGCCGCTGCACCCGACCAACCTGCACGTGAACCAGGCGCTGTTCCCGCGTGACACCGTGCAGTCGCGCCTGCCCGATCCGGAATGGCTCGAGCGCTGGCTCGACGAGCAGATCCGTTTCGACGGCGAGTGGGAGAAGAAGGTCGTCGAGCGGATTCTGCACAACCTGTCGATCCTGTTCGAGCGCACGTTCGCGACCGCGCAGGAACTGAACCGCTACCGCAAGGAAGTCACTGGCCGCCTGCAGGCCGAAAGCGGCCCGTCGTCGGCCGCGCAGCCGGCCTGAAGCCGGCAGGTGCCATTGCCGGTGCGAGTCGTGTCCGGTTCGCGCCCGGCTCGCGGCACCGTGTCGCGCTCGTCGCATGAAGCCCGCCCGGCCGGTCCGGCGGGCTTTTTATCGGGTGCCGCCGTCGCGCGCGCCGTCGTTCATCCCGTCCGATCTCCATCATGTCCGCCACTTTCGAACGCAAGCTGATCACCCGTGATGCCCTCGTCGCGCTGCGCGCATCGCTGCCGTCGCCCGTCGTGTTCACCAACGGCGTGTTCGACATCCTGCATCGTGGTCACGTCACGTATCTCGCCGATGCGAAAGCGCTCGGCGCCTGCCTGATCGTCGGGGTGAACAGCGATGCGTCGGTGCGCATGCTCGGCAAGGGCGACGACCGGCCGATCAACCGCGAAGAAGATCGCGCAGCGCTGCTCGCGGCGCTGGAAAGCGTCGACTGGGTCGTGACGTTCGGGGAAAAGACGCCCGTGTCGCTGATCGAAGCCGTCCGTCCGGACATCCTCGTGAAGGGCGGCGATTACGACATGGACGCGCTGCCGGAATCGGCGCTCGTGCGCGGCTGGGGCGGCCGGGCGCTGGCGATTCCGTTCGAGCACGATCGCTCGACCACTGCACTGCTGAAGAAGGTGCGCGCGCAACAGCCGTGAGCGCGACGCAGCGCCGTCACGGGGCGGACGCCGCGAGCGGTGCGGCCGTGACGGCCGGCGCCGCGATCGGGCCGCCGACGACCGGCTGGTCGGTCGCCCGCACGAGCGGTGTCACGCGCAATGCGTCGGGCCGCACCTGCCGCGACAGCACGCCCGGTTCGCGCGGGCCGGCCGCGGGCAGCGGCCCGAACATGCCGCGCGCTACCACGAACGCGAGCATGTTGGCGAGAAAGAGAACAGCGATCAGCCAGCGCAGCATCGTCGAAACTCCTTGTCGTCATTGACGTGATTCACGTCGTTCAGTCGAGCCGGCCGCATGGCCGGCTTTTTTCATGGCTTTCGTTGACCGTTCGTGCGGGCCGCTGGCGCGGTACCGCGCGTATTGCCTCGCGGCGTGACGTGGGCCGGCCGGGCTCACTTTGGCCTGCGTCGCGACGCGCCGGCGCGATGCCGACGCTTTTGCGTCAATCCTGCGTCGTTGCCGGGGCGGCCGCGTCTGTTGCGATCAGCGCGAGCCCGGACAGGATCAGCGCGTCATGCCGCGTATGCGCGACCGTCAGCGCACGCGCGACGTCGTCCGCCGCACCGCCTGCCAACACGAGCCGCACGGGCGCCTGCCACGCCGCGACGAGATCGCGCCACGCGCGTTCGATCAGGCCGGCCTGCGCGTACAGGCAGCCGGCCGACAGCGAGCGTGGCGTATCGATCTGGAACGGTTCGGCCTGCGCGCCCGCGAGCAGGCCGCTGGCGATATCCGTGGTCAGCGTCGGTAACTGCGCGGTGTGCGTGCCGAGCGCGCGCATCATCAGCGCCCAGCCCGGCGCGATCAGCCCGCCCGTGAAGCGGCCGTCCGCGCGCAATGCCTCGAGCGTCGTCGCGGTGCCGAACGTCGCGATCAGCAGATGCTCGCCGGGAAACGCCGCGTGCGCACCGATCAGGCCGGCCCACCGGTCGCTGCCGAGCTGTTCGGGCGTCGTATAGCCGTTCGTCACGCCGCATTGCACGGGCCGCGAGCGGATCGTCGTGCGCGGCAGGCCCGGCCAGCGTGCGTCGAGCAGCGCGTCGAGCCGTGCGGCCACGTCGGCGCCCGCGACGTTCGAGATCCACGCGCCGCGCGGCCGCGGCAGGTGCGACCAGTCGGGATCGGCGCCGCCGTCGCGCGTATGGCCGAACGCGCCCGTGTCGACGAGCGAGCGCCGCGCGTCGGCGAGCGCCCACTTGATCCGGCTGTTGCCGGCGTCGATCAGCAGGTGCGGTTCGCTCATTGCGCTTCGCGCAGCGACACGTCGCCGGCCGCGATCGTTTGTATGCCGTTCGGCGTGTCGAGCAGCAACTGGCCGGCCGCATCGATGCCCGTCGCGATGCCGCGCGCGCGTTCGACGCCCTGTTCGAGCAGCACGACTTCACGGCCCGCGTACGCGTGCAGCGCGTGCCAGCGCGGCAGGAACGGCGCGAGGCCGTCGGTGCCGAACTGCGCGAGCGCGGGCGTGAGCGCGTTCAGCGACGCGGCGAGCGTATCGGTGAGGTTCGCCGACGCGCACGCGATCGACAGCGCGGCGGGCGGCAGGCCGCTCGCGAGCGTCGCTTCGCGCGCGCGCAGCGCGTCGACCTGCGCGGCCACGGCTTCCGCGCCGCGCACGTTGATGCCGAAGCCGATCACGACGGCGGTGGCGTCGGCGGTGGTCCAGACGGTTTCGATCAGGATCCCGGCGAGCTTGCCGACGATGCGCGGCGTGCCGTCGTCGTCGGCCGTCAGCAGCAGGTCGTTCGGCCATTTGAGCGCGACGCGCGTGCGGGCGTCGAGCGGCAGCGTGGCCAGCCCTTCGGCGAGCGCGACGCCGATCGCGATGCTGAGGCCGCCGAGCGCATCGACGGCGCGCGGCACGATGCAGCCGACCGAGCACAGCAGCGCATTGCCGGGCTGCGCGAACCACGGGCGGCCCTGCCGGCCGCGGCCGGCCGTCTGCTCGAACGCGACGCGCACGAGCGGCGCGGGCAACGCGTTCGCGCTGCGCGGCAGCGCCTTGAGCCGGGTCGCGACGTCGGCGTTGGTCGAGCCGGTGGCGGCGACGATGTCGAGCGGCCACGCGCGCGGCGCGGCGTCCAGGTGCGCCTCGAGCCGGTTGCGCGCGATGTGCGCGTCGCCGGATTCGGGCGTGTCGGAGGAGGTGGGGGCGTTCATGGCGCCTATTGTAGCGACAGGGGGCGTTGGCGCGCGCCGGAGGGCGCGCCCAACCTGCAGGACGACACGGCGTGGCTTAGCGCTGCATCTCTATCCGCGCTCCAGCGCCTTGATGTCCTCTTCCGACGTCATCTTGCACGCGAGCGGCGTCCTGCCCTTCAGCGCCGGGCCTTGGCGGGTCGAAACGAGGATTGGTGCGCCGCCGACGGCTCGCAGAAGACGCATACGACGCAACCACCGTTCGGCCAGGTCACGCTCGTGCGCTCCCCCAGCCGAACGGCCGTCACGGCGCGACGACCGGATGCTTCAGCGCATGCGCGGTCTCGATCCACTGCGCGTGGAACTCGTCTGCGTCGGGCCGAAGCCCGAGTTCGCCGTTGCGATAGGCCATCGCGAGCGTCTGCACGGCTTCCGGCAGCTCGTGCTCGGCGGCGCGGCGATACAGCGCGAGCGCACGCGCGTCGTCGCGCGACACGCCGCTGCCGTCGCGGTACGCGTTCGCGAGCATGAAGTCGGCGGCCGGGATGTCCGCGCGCGACGCGATGTCGAACCAGTGCGCGGCCTGCACCGGGTCGGCCGCGATGCCGTAGCCGCTGCGATAGATCAGCCCGAGGTAGTACGCGGCCGCCGGGTCGCCCTGTTCGGCCGCGGCGCCGAGCAGCGCACGGGCGCGCGCATAGTCTTTCGGCAGATCGCCGCTGCCGAGCAGCAACGCCTTGCCGAGCGCAAGCTGCGCGCGCCGCGCGGCCGGCGCGTCGGCCTTGCCCTCCGCCGCCGCGGCGTTTCCAGCCAGCCGCGCCCCTCGTCGCGCAGCCCCCGGNTTCGTGCGCATCGACGAGCGCGATGCCGAGCGCCGCCTGCGCCGGCGCCCGA
>NZ_BCPO01000083.1:0-75136 GCF_016586105.1 Burkholderia sp. E168m15 | reverse complement strand
CGCGACGGTCACGGCCGCCGCCGCGAGCAGCGCGGCCGGCGGGAGTTTCGCGCGCAGCACGCGCCGCGCGGCGGCGGCGAAGCCGGTTTCGGCGGGCCGCATCGTCGGGATCGGTTGCATCGCGTGTCTCATTGCGTGAGGTCGATTTCGTAGGTCGAGAGGTTCTTGCCCGAGCCGTCGTCGGCCGCGACCTGCGTGATGCCGGTCAGGCCGGCCGCCGCCGCGTCGCCGAGGCGGTTCGGCGCGGACGCGAACTGCACGTGTGCGACCGAGCTCGCGAGCTTCGTGAAGCGCCAGCTGCGCTGCGCGCCGTCGGCCGCGCGCGTGATCGCGCCGCGCTTCTTGATGAACGCGATCAGCACGTCGCGGTTCGCATCGGGCGACGCGAAGATCGTCTTGCTGCCGTCGAGGCCCGGGAAGTTGCCGCCGCCGCTCGCACGGTAGTTGTTGGTCGCGACGATGAACTGCGCGTTCGGGTCGATCGCCACGCCCTTGTACGTCAGGTTCCTGATCCGGTTGCCGACCGGCTGCGTGACGTCGATTTCATACGCGAGATCGGCCGACGTGAACATGTCGAAGTTGTAGCCGGGGAAGGTGCTGACGAGCGGCTGCACGGTGGCCTTGGTCGGGTCGATCGTGTTGAAGCGCTTGGCGGCCGTCTCGAGCCAGTTCTTCACGTCGGCGCCGCTCACCTTCACCGCGTACACGGTGTTCGGATACAGGTACAGGTCGGCCGCGTTGTTGATCGCGAGCGCGCCCGGCGCGACGTCGGTGTAGTCGGTGCCGCCGCCGAAGCCGCTCTTGAACGGCGCGCTGACCGACAGCACCGGCAGCGACGCGTACTGCGGCAGGTTCGCCTGCACGTAGGTCTTCACGTAGTCGGCCTGCGCCTCGTTGACGATCTGGATCGCGCCCGGATCGCCGACGTCCGCGAAGTACGAGTTCATCCGGTAGTCGGTGGAGCCGATCGGCGTCTTCACGTAGTCGATCGTCGCTTGGTGCTCGGCCGCGATCGCGGCGGAAACCGACGGGTCGGCCGCGACGTAGCTCTTGTCGGCATTCTGGATCGGCCGCGCCTCGACGGTCGTCTGCGACTTGTCGACGGCCCAGGTCTTGCCGTCGAACTTCAGGCCGAGCTTGATCACGCCGAGATGCTTGCCCCAGTAGTTGGCCATCACGGTCGGCACGCCGTTGACGGTGCCCTTGACCTTGTCGACGCCCGGCAGGTTGAACTGCGCCACGGTGCTGTTCGCGTCCGGGAACACCTGGTGCGAGTGGCCGATCAGCATCGCGTCGATGCCGGACACCTTCGACAGCCACCAGCTGCCGTTTTCCATCGTCGGCGAATACGCGGAATTGTCGAGGCCGCCGTGCGAGATCGCGACGACGAGATCGGCGCCCTTCGCGCGCATCTCCGGAATGTACTTCTCGGCCGCTTCCTTCAGCCCGGTCGTGTAGACCTTGCCGTCGAGCCAGCGCTTGTCCCAGTTCATGATCGCGGGCGGCGTGAAGCCGATGATGCCGATCTTCACGGGCGCGCTGACCGTCTTGCCGTCCGGCGTCGTGGCCGTCACCGTGCGCGTCAGGATCGTGTACGGCGTGAACAGCGGCGCGTTGGTCTTCGCGCTGATCACGTTCGCGAGCACCTGCGGGAAGTTCGGGCCCGCGCACTTCTTCTGCTGGGCCGGCGCCGGCAGGCCGTCGACCTCGAACGTGTTGCCGGTCACCTGCGACAGGTACGGCAGCCCGTAGTTGAATTCATGGTTGCCGATCCCGCCGCCGTCGAACTTCGCGGCGTTCATCACCTTGTAGATCGCGAGCGTCTGGTCGCAGCCGACCGGTTTCACGAGCGCCTGGTAGTCCGACAGCGCGGTGCCCTGGATCGTGTCGCCGTTGTCGAGCAGCAGCGTGTTCGGGTACTGCTTGCGCGCCTGCGCGATCAGCGTCGACACGCGCTCGAAGCCGAGCGAATTGTCGGCGGCGAGCTTGAAATAGTCGTACGACAGCACGTTGGTGTGCAGGTCGGTCGTCTCGAGCAGCGCGAGCGTCGCCGTCGTGCCGACGGGCGCCGGGGCCTCCGGCTGAGCCGGCGGCGTGGCGGTGACGTCGTCGCCGCCGCAGCCGGCGAGGACGAAGGCGAGGCTGGCGAGCGCGGCGGCGGCCGGCACGTGACGGCGGGAAAGCGGGGGGAGACGCATCGGTTGTCCTGTTCGGTGTTCTGTTTTATGAAACGCGAGGTACGCACGAATGGCGGCGCGGCGCGCCGTCGGCCTGAGGTGCGGCGCGTGAGAGTATCGAAAGGAAACGTGACGGAACAATGAAAGGTCGCGACGCGGGCAGCGGGCCGTGGCCCGTCTCGGTTTCGGGCCGGTCGCGGCCGGCACCAGCCCGGCGCCCCGGCTGCGCGCCCGAGCCCGGCGCCTCGATCGGCGCCCCCGGCCCCGCGCCATGGCGGCGCCTCCCGAGTTCGCGCCGCCGGCTGCGCAACCCGCCGAAATCCTCACGTCGCGGCATCGGGCGGTTCGCTACAATGGCCGCTGTCATCCTTTTGCAAACAACCTGCCCTTGGACTTCGAGACTCCTCCCGGCCTGTCGGTCGACGCCGGCGGCCAGGGCCAGACGGTGCGCCTGACCGGCCAGTGGACCGCGCTCTCGCTCGCGCGCAACCGCGGCGCCGTGGCGCGCCGCATCGCGAGCATCGCCGCCGGGCGCGTGAGCGAATGGGATCTGTCCGGCATCGAGCGGCTCGACCACGTCGGCGGCCAGGCGCTGTGGCGCGTATGGGGCCGCAAGCTGCCGGCCGGCGTCGCGCTGAGCGCCACGCAGCGCACGATCTTCGAGCGCATCGAGCGGCTCGACAGCGAACGTGAGGCGCCGGAGCGCATCGTGCGCTTCGATCCCGTCACGCGGCTCGGCCTGGCGATCTTCGCGTTCGGCGAACACCTGCAGGGCGGCATCGCGATGTTCGGCCGCGTGATCCTCGATGCGCTGTCGGTGCTGCGCCGCCCGAAGACGATGCCGTGGAAGGAAACCTCGGCGAACATCTACAGCGCCGGCGCGCAGGCGCTGCCGATCACCGCGCTCGTCGCGTTCCTGATCGGCATCGTGCTCAGCTACCTGTCCGCGCAGCAGCTGCAGATGTTCGGCGCGAACCGCTACATCGTGAACATCCTCGGGCTGTCGGTGATCCGCGAGCTCGGCCCCGTGCTGTCGGCGATCCTCGTCGCGGGCCGCTCCGGCTCGGCGATCACCGCGCAGATCGGCGTGATGCGGGTGACCGAGGAGCTCGACGCGATGCGCGTGATGGGCATTCCGCACGGGCTGCGGCTGATCCTGCCGCGCGTGCTCGCGCTCGGCGTCGCGATGCCGCTGCTCGTGATGTGGACCAACATCATCGCGCTCACGGGGGGCGCGCTCGCCGCGAAGCTGGTGCTCGGCATCGACATCAACTATTTCGTGCGCTCGCTGCCGGGCGTCGTGCCGATCGCGAACCTGTACATCGGCGTCGGCAAGGGCGTCGTGTTCGGCATGCTGATCGCGCTGGTCGCGTGCCATTTCGGCTTCCGGATCAAGGCGAACTCGCAGAGCCTCGGCGAAGGCACGACCACGTCGGTGGTGTCGTCGATCACGGTCGTGATCCTCGCCGATGCGGTGTTCGCGATCCTGTTCCAGAACGTGGGGCTCGGATGAACGCATCGAACGAAACGACCGCGCATGCCGCGGCCATCGGCGCCGGGGCGGTCGGCGCCCGGCCGGACGCGGCCGCCGACGCTGGCGATCTCGTGATCGAGGTGCGCAACCTGACCAAGCGCTACGGGCGCAACATCGTTCACCAGAAGCTCGACTTCGATGTGCGGCGCGGCGAGATCGTGTCGATCGTCGGCGGGTCGGGCTCCGGCAAGACCACGCTCGTGCGGCAGATCCTGGGCCTCGAACGGCCGACGTCGGGCACGATCAAGGTGTTCGGCGAGGATACGTCGACGATCGACGATGCAAGCGCGCGGATGATGCGCACGCGCTCAGGAATGTTGTTCCAGCAGGGTGCGCTGTTCTCGTCGATGACGGTGTTCGACAACGTCGCGCAGCCGCTGCGCGAGCTCGGCCGCGTGCCGCCGGACCTGCTGCACGACATCGTGATGCTGAAGCTCGAGATGGTCGGGCTGCCGTGCAAGCACGCGTCGAAGATGCCGGCCGCGCTGTCGGGCGGGATGGTGAAACGGGTGGGCATCGCGCGCGCGATCGCGCTGGAGCCCGAACTGCTGTTCCTCGACGAGCCGACGGCCGGCCTCGATCCGCAGGCGTCCGACGAATTCGTCGAGCTGATCGCGACGCTGCATCGCACGCTCGGGCTGACCGTCGTGATGGTGACGCACGACCTCGACACGATGGTCGCGCTGTCGACGCGCGTCGCGGTGCTGGCCGACCGCAAGGTGCTGGTCGCCGCGCCCGTCGAGGAGGCCGCGAACGTCGACCATCCGTTCATCCACGAATATTTCCTGGGGCTGCGCGGGCGCCGCGCATTGCAGGCGCTGCCGCCCGAGCGGCGCGCGAAGCTGCCGAAGGCGGCCCTCGAACCGGCGCTCTCGAGCGTCGAGCTGTAGAAGCAAGGAACCCGCGAATGGAAAACAAATCACATGCGTTCTGGGCCGGCCTGTTCACGATCGCGCTGACGCTCGCGATCGCGGGCACCGTGTTCTGGTTCAACGTCGACCGTACCGTGCGCGTGCCGTACGACCTGCTCGCGCGCACCAACGTGACCGGGCTGTTCCCGGACGCGGCGGTGCGCTTTCGCGGCCTCGACGTCGGCAAGGTGCAGTCGATCGGCTTCGATCGCACGCATCCGGGCCAGATCCGCATCCGTATCCTCGTCGATCACGATGCGCCGATCACGCAGTCGACCTACGGCAGCCTCGGCTTCCAGGGCGTGACGGGCATCGCGTTCGTGCAACTGGAGGATACGGGGCGCGATCTGGCGCCGCTGCCGTCGTCGCCGAAGGCGATCGCGCAGATCCCGATGCGGCCGAGCCTGTTCGACCAGATCCAGGAGCGCGGCGACGTGCTGCTGCGGCAGCTCGAGCTCGCTGCGAAGAGCGCGAACGCGCTGATGTCGCCCGAGATGCGCGAGCAGTTGCGCGCGACCGCCGAAAGCCTGCAGCACGCGGCCGACGGCGCCGCGACGCTGACGAAGCAGCTCGGCCCGGCAGTCACCGCGCTGCCGGAAACGATGCACGAGGTGAACCGCGCGATGGCGTCGGCGAACACGCTGCTGCAGCCGAATGGGCCGCTCGTGTCGAACCTGAACAAGGCCGGCACGGCCGCCGAGCAGGTCGGCGTCGCGCTGAACGGCCTCAACGCGCGCGTGCAGTACGACACGCTGCCGCGCTTCAATGCGCTGGCCGACAGCGTCGGCGACGCGTCGCGGCAATTGAAGGACGTCGCCGGTGAACTCGGCCGCAACCCGCGCAGTCTGTTGTTCGGTTCGCCCGGCGCGGCGCCGGGGCCCGGCGAGGCGGGCTTCGTCTGGCCGGGTGCGACGGCCGGGAAGTGACAGACGGGACGTACGGAACATACGGGACACACCGATACGGGACACCCCGCAGCAGTTGATCGATCGTCCGGCCGGGAGCGGCCGGACAGGACGCCCATCGAAACCGGACACATCATGCAGGAATACGCCATGCCACGAATCCTTGACCGCGCGCTGCGCCCGGCCGCGGCCACGCTTGCCGTGCTGACGCTCGCGCTGGCGGCCGGTTGCGCCGGCAACGACGCGGTACTGTCGAACATCCGCTACGACCTCGGGCCTGCCTCGTCGGTGACGACCACCGGTTCGGGCCCCGCGCTGAAGGTGCTCGACGTCGCCGCGCCCGACGCGCTCGATTCGGACAAGTTCGCGTACCGCCTCGCGTACGCGGATGCGCAGCACGTGGCCGTTTATCGCGACAGCCGCTGGACCGCGCCGCCCGCGCAACTGCTCACGCAGCGGCTGCGCGGCGCGCTGTCGTCGCGCGGCACGGTGCTCGAAGGCGCCGACGGCGTGCGTGCGCCGACCCTCAAGGTCGACCTCAGCGAATTCGAACAGGTCTTCGACGGGCAGTCGCAAAGCCACGGCGCGGTCACCGCGCGCGCGACGCTGATGCTCGACGGCAAGGTGCTCGGCCAGCGCACGTTCGTCGCGCGTGCGCCGTCGAGCACGCCCGACGCCGCCGGCGGCGCGCGTGCGCTCGCGGCGGCCAGCGACGAACTCGTGTCGCAGATCGCCGCGTGGGTCGGCGTGCAGGCGTACGCGGGCACGCCGTGACGCCCGACGTGCCGCCGCGATTGCATCCGCGATTGCATCCGCGATGAACGTGCCCGGCACGCATCGCGCGTCGCCGCTCGCACGGCAGGCGTTTGCCGCCTATGCGGCGCTGATCGTCTATGCGTCGCTGTATCCGTTCGAAGGCTGGGTGTCGCTCGGCATCGGCCCGTTCGATTACCTGTTCGCGCCGATGCAGCGCTACGTGACCGCATTCGACGTGGTCACGAACGTGCTCGGCTATCTGCCGTTCGGCGCGCTCGGCGTGCTCGCGCTGCATCCGCGCTGGCGCGGCGTGGCCGCGACGCTGATCGCGGGTGCGCTCGGCGTGCTGCTGTCGGGGACGATGGAAGCGCTGCAGACCTACCTGCCGACGCGCGTCGCGTCGAATCTCGATCTCGGCGCCAACGCGCTCGGCGCGCTGCTGGGCGCGGCGCTCGCGGCGCCGGCCACCGGCGCGCTGCTCGACCGCGGCGCGCTGCGCCGGCTGCGCTTCGCGTGGCTGGAGCCCGACGGCGCGACGCCGCTGCTGCTCGCTGCACTGTGGCCGTTTGCGATCGTGTTTCCGTCGCCGTTCCTGTTCGGCATCGGCGACTGGCCGGCCGCGCTGTGGGAGCGCGCCGACGCGTCGATGCAGGACGCGCTGCTCGCGTGGCTGCCGGCCGCATGGCGCGTCAGCGAATGGCCCGAGCGGGTCGACGGCTGGCTGTCCGATTCCGCGTGGGAAGCCGTGCTCGGCGGGCTGATGCTGTTCGCCGCGCTGGCGATCGCGTCGCTCGCGATGCGCGCGCGCGCGCCGCGCATCCGGCTGCTGATCGCGCTGGTGGTTGCCACGCTCGTGCTGAAGGCGGCCGCGACGTTCATGCAGTCGGCCACCGGCCTCGTCGTCGTGTGGGCGACGCCCGGCGCGCGGCTCGGCATCGAGCTTGGTTTCGCGGCGGCGCTCGTCGCGTTGCGCGTGCCGGCGACGTGGCGCGCGCTGCTCGCGGCGCTCGCGCTGCTGGCCGGCGTTGCGCTCGTGAACCTGCTGCCGGTCAACCCGTTCTTCGACTTCACACTGTCGGGGTGGCGACAGGGCCGCTACGTGCACTTCAACAGCATCGCGCGCTGGCTCGCATGGATCTGGCCCTACGCGGCGCTGATCTGGCTCGGCCAGCGCGTCGAACACGCGTGGCTGCCGGCCGCGCTGCGCCGCTGACGCGACGGCCGGGGCCGTGCGGCGGCGGCCGTGCCGCGGGCAGCCGCGTGCGCCGGTCGCTATAATCGTCCGCATCCTCCGTTGCCGCCTCGCGCAACGGCAATCCATCGCCCCTCTTTCCGCACGGCTTCGTGCCGGGCCGCTCGTCACCATCATGGATTCCTACTACCAGCACCACGTCTTCTTCTGCCTGAATCAACGCGAACCGGGCGCCGAACGCCCGAGCTGCGCGCAATGCGATGCACAGACCATGCAGGAATACGCGAAAAAGCGTGTGAAGGAACTCGGTCTCGCGGGGCCCGGCAAGGTCCGCATCAACAAGGCCGGCTGCCTCGACCGCTGCGAGGAAGGGCCGGTGATGGTCGTGTATCCGGAAGGCACGTGGTACACGTACGTCGATCAAGCCGACATCGACGAGATCGTCGAGTCGCACCTGCGCGACGGCAACGTCGTCGAGCGCCTGAAGATCTGAGCGGGCCGGCCGAATGAACGTTCATACGCAGAAATCGCTGATCGCGGGCCCGGTCGGCCAGATCGAAATCGCGGTCGACCTGCCCGACGCCGTGCGCGAAGGCGGCGCCGCGCCGCGCGGCATCGCACTCGTCGCGCATCCGCATCCGCTGTTCGGTGGCACGATGGACAACAAGGTCGCGCAGACGCTCGCGCGCACGCTCGTGCAGTTGAACTACGTCGTCTACCGGTCGAATTTCCGTGGCGTCGGCGCGACCGAAGGCGTGCACGACAACGGCACGGGCGAGGCCGACGACCTGCTCGCGGTGCTCGCGCACATGCGCGCGCAGCCCGCGTATGCGGACCTGCCGCTCGTGCTCGCGGGCTTCTCGTTCGGCACCTTCGTGCTGTCGCACGTCGCGAAGCGGCTGCGCGACGCGGGCGAGACGATCGAGCGGATGGTGTTCGTCGGCACGGCCGCGAGCCGCTGGCAAGTGGCCGACGTGCCCGAGAACACGCTCGTGATCCACGGCGAAACCGACGACACGGTGCCGATCGCGTCGGTGTACGACTGGGCGCGGCCGCAGGAGCTGCCGGTCGTCGTGATCCCCGGCGCCGAGCATTTTCTCCATCGCAAGCTGCACGTGCTGAAGCGCATCATCGTCGACGCGTGGCGCTAGGGCTGGCGCAAGCCCGTCACCAGTGTGAACAGGCCCCTGGCCCGCATGCGATGGCCGGCGTGAGCGCCGGCGACCGCGCCGCGCACCGGCGCCCGGGCGGCTGAGGCGCGCCCCTTCCCGAAACTTCATGCGACATCGCGCCGCCCCGCACGGCGCGCCGCGTGCCGCATGGCGGCGCAACCCGACTTGCACGCCGCCTGCGCACGCCTTTCGCGCGGCTTCGAGTGCCCGTGCCCGCTGCATGCCCGTGCGATGCTCTCGCAACCGGTATGCGGGTGTCCGCTGCCAGGTTCGCGAAAACGCCGTTCGCGGCCACGTATAATGGCCGCATTTCGCGTTGCCCGCGGCCCGGCTGGGCCCATGCGGCGCTCGTTTTGCCGCCTGTCCGCCCGCTCGCGACGGCCGCGAACCGAACGCGCCCGCACGAGTCCAACCGGCGCGTTTCGCGTCGCCCGACGGTGTCGGGCGAGTGCCCGAGACGCCCGCCGCCTTGCCGTTCAACCCTGCGCGTCTCGCACCGCACTTTCTGCCATCAGCCTGAATCGATCATGCGTCTGTCTTCCCAAGGCCTCAAGTCCCTCGCTTCCTCCATCGCCTTCGGCACCGCCGCGCGCAACGTCGCGCTCGGCGTGATGCTGCCCGTCGCGCTCGCCTCGACGATCGTCGTCGCCGAGGCGAAGCCGGCCGCCAAGGCCAAGGCCGCGCATGCGGCGCCGGCCGCCGAGCAGTTCACCGGCGCGCCCGCGACCTACATGCCGGGCGCGGTGCCGCCGCCGGGCGTGAACGCGCGCTCGTGGGTGCTCGTCGACGCGACGAGCAACACGGTGCTCGCATCGGGCAATGCGGACGAGCGCGTCGAGCCGGCGTCGCTGACGAAGCTGATGACGGCCTACCTCGTGTTCGAGGCGCTCGACAAGAAGAAGATCTCGATGGAGCAGATCGTCACGCCGAGCGACGCGGTGCGCCGCGTCGGCCGCGACGAGTCGCGCATGTTCATCGAGGCGAACAAGCCGGTGTCCGTGCACGACCTCGTGTACGGGATGATCATCCAGTCGGGCAACGATGCCGCGATCGCGCTGGCCGAGCTCGTCGGCGGCAGCGAAGGGCAGTTCGTCACGATGATGAACGACGAGGCAGGGCGCCTCGGCATGAAGGGCACGCACTTCGCCGACGTGAACGGCATGCCCGACCCGAACCACTACACGACGGCCGGCGACCTCGCGAAGCTGTCGGCCCACCTGATCCGCGATTTTCCGCAGTACTACAGCATCTTCTCGGAGAAGGAATTCAAGTACAACAACATCCGCCAGGGCAACCGTAACCGGCTGCTGTGGCTCGACCCGACTGTCGACGGCCTGAAGACCGGCCATACGCAGGCGGCCGGTTACTGCCTGATCGCGTCGGCCAAGCGCGCGATCCCGGGCGTCGACGGCCAGCGCCGCCTGGTGTCGGTGATGATGGGCGAGCAGAAGGAAAGCGAGCGTACGCAGGACAGCATGAAAATGCTGAACTACGGCTACAGCGCGTTCGATTCGGTGCGCCTGTTCAAGGGCGGCCAGGCGATCTCGACGCCGCGCATCTACAAGGGCAAGGACAACACCGTGCAGGTCGGCGTGAAGGGCGACCAGTGGGCGACCGTGCCGCGCGGCCTCGGCGACAAGGTCAAGACCGAAGTCGACGTCAACGCGCCGCTGATCGCGCCGCTCGCCGAAGGCCAGCAGGTCGGCACCGTGAAGATCGTCGCCGACGGCAAGACGCTGTCCGAATTCCCGGTCGTCGCGCTGCAAGCCGTGCCGGAAGCGGGTATCTTCGGACGTATCTGGGACTCGATCCTGCTGATGTTCAGCAAGAAGAAGTAAGCACGACGGGCCTTTGTTTTCACGACTTCATCCCCATCTGTCATAGCTATGAGCCAAGCCGAATTCGAACCGATCGTCTACCTCAGCGTCTCGGCGCAGGAGGAACTGGTGCCGCTGTCCGAAGCCCGTGTCCCGGTGCTCGACCGCGGGTTCATCTTCGGCGACGGCGTGTATGAAGTCGTGCCCGTCTATGCGCACGACGGCGCGCACGTGCCGTTCCGGATCGAACAGCATCTGGACCGGCTCGCGCGCAGCCTGAAGAAGATCGGCATCGACGACCCGCACGATGCGGCGGGCTGGCGCGCGCTGATCGAGCGGGTGGTCGCGGCGAATGCCGAAGGCCTCGGCGACGGCAATGCGCTCGTCTACCTGCAGGTGACGCGCGGCGTCGCGAAGCGCGGCCACGCGTTCCCGGCGAACGCGGTGCCGACCGTGTTCGCGATGACGAGCCCGCTGCGCCTGCCGTCGGAAGCGGAGCGCGCGAAGGGCGTGCGCTGCGTGACGGCCGAGGATCGCCGCTGGCTGCATTGCGACATCAAGTCGATCTCGCTGCTCGGCAACGTGTTGATGGCGCAGCATGCGGCCGAACGCGACGCGTTCGAGACGATCCAGCTGCGCGATGACAACGTGACCGAAGGCTCGTCGTCGAACGTGTGGATCGTGAAGAACGGCGAACTGTTCGCGCCGCCGCGCAGCAACAAGATCCTCGAAGGGATCCGCTACGCGTTGGTCGAGCAGTTGGCCGAAGAGTGCGGGATCCGGTTCGTCGCGCGCGAGATCAGCGAGGTCGAGCTGCGCTCGGCCGACGAGATCATGCTGACGTCGGCCACCAAGGAAATCCTGCCTGTGACGTCGCTCGACGATCTGCCCGTGCAGGGCGGCAAGCCGGGCCCCGTGTTCGCGGCGCTGTATGACGCGTACCAGCGTGCGAAGGCACGCGAATTTGAACAGTTTGACCTGACCCGGAGAAAATGATGAGCGAACCGACCAAAACCGTCGAGGTGACCGGCGCGATCGAGACCCGGAAGGAGTCGCTGCTGGAGTTTCCGTGCGATTTCCCGATCAAGATCATGGGCAAGGCGCACCCCGAATTCAAGGACACGATCTTCAAGGTCGTGGCCGTTCACGACAACGAGATCGACGTCGAGAAGATCGAGGAGCGTGCGTCGAGCGGCGGCAATTACACGGGCCTCACGATCACCGTGCGCGCGACGAGCCAGGAACAGCTCGACAACATCTACCGTGCGCTGACCGGCCATCCGATGGTCAAGGTCGTCCTTTAAGCGCTCGTTCCGGCGTCCGGGATCAGCGCAAACGGCCGCTGATCCCTTTCCATCCTCCCTCCAGCGCGCACTCGGCGGGGCATTTCCCCGCCGCGCGCCGCGCGTCCAGCTCGTCGCACAGCCGCTTGTATTCGGCCACTTCCTCGAACAGCCAGGTCCGGAACGCCTGCACGCGCGGCGTGTTCAGCAGCGGCGGCGGGCACACGAAAAAATAGTGCCACGGGCTCGGCCCGTCGATGTCGAACAGGCGCACGATGCGCCCGTCGAGCAGGTCGTGCACCGCGAGCGAGCGGCGCACCAGCGCGATGCCCTGGCCCTCGATCGCGGCCAGCAGCAGGTTCGACGAATCCTGGTACAGAATCCCCCGTTTCGGCTCGGTCAGCGTATCGAGCCCGGCCGCGTCGAACCACGGCCGCCACAGCTCGTCGTCCGAGCGCAGCAGCGGGTAGTGCACGAGATCGGCGGGCGTCTGCGGCAGCTTGCCGCCGTTCAGCGTCGGCGCGCACGCCGGAAAGAACACCTCCTCGAACAGCGGCTCCACGTGGAGCCCCGGATAGCTGCCGAAGCCGAAGCGGATCGCGAGATCGACGTCGTCGCGCGCGAAATCGGTCAGCGAATTGGTCGACTGCAGCTCGACGTCGATTTCCGGATGCCGCTCGATGAACGTGCCGATGCGCGGCGTGATGAAGCGCGCGGCGAACGACGACAGCATCGACACCACCAGCCGCCGGTCGCGGTCGCTCGCGCGCACGTCGCGCGTCGCGTCGGCGATCACCATCAGCGCGGTGCGGATCTGCTGCGCGTAGCGCATGCCGGCGTCGGTCAGGCACAGCCGCTTGCCGTTGCGCGTGAACAGCTGCACGCCGAGCTCTTCCTCGAGCGCGCGCACCTGGTGGCTGACCGCGCCGTGCGTGACGAACAGCTCGTCGGCGGCGCGCGAGAAGTTCTCGTGGCGGGCGGCGGCTTCGAACGCGCGAATCGCGTTCAGCGCCGGCAGCTGGCGGAGGTCCATTTGCTAATTTTCCTCACATCGACGTGAAAATTGGTCGTTTGGTCGGACACCTTCAAGTGACTAGGATTGTAGTCATCGAAGCACTTATTGGCGGAGTCGATCATGCAAGAAATCTCTTCAAGCATCACCTTCGAAATTCCCCCCGGCGAGACCGTGCCGATGAAGGTGCAACGCAGCACGCGGCTGATCGTCCAGTGCGGGCCGGTCTGGGCGACGCGCAGCAACGACGTCGACGACTACTTCCTCGCCGACGGCGAGACGCTGAAGCTGCGCCGCGGCGAGCGGCTGTGGCTCAGCGCGGAAGGGCGCGAGGGCGCACGCGTCGCGTTCTCGGTGTCGCGGCCGCCGCGGGAAGTCGCGCTCGGCGGGCTGTCCCGGCTGCGCGAACGCGTCAACGCGCTGCTGCACGACGGCTGGCGCACCGTCTGACCATCGTTTCATCCGACGGATACCGGCGATCCGTCCCCGTCCCAAGGCCGGCGAGACCCACGGGTTTTCGGTAAACTACCGCCCATGTCCGTTTCGCCGGTTTCCATCGTGTCCACGCCTGTCGCCGTTTCCGCATCGCCCGCCGGCGCCCCGGCCCAGCCGGATCAGCCGGCCCAGCCGGTCACCGTGAGGTGGCGAGGCCGCGAGGCGTACGACGCGAGCTTCGACGCGATGCGCGCGTTCACCGACACGCGCACGGCCGACACCGGCGACGAGATCTGGGTGGTCGAGCATCCGCCCGTCTACACGCTCGGCCAGGCCGGCGACCCGGCGCACCTGCTGGTGGCCGACAGCGGCGTGCCGCTCGTCAAGGTCGACCGCGGCGGACAAATCACCTACCACGGCCCCGGCCAGATCGTCGTCTATCTGCTGCTGGACCTGCGCCGGCGCAAGCTGATGGTGCGCACGCTCGTGACGAAGATCGAGGAGGCCGTGATCGAAACCCTCGCGGCGTATAATCTCGCTTCGGTCCGCAAGGCGGGCGCGCCCGGGATCTACGTGGCATCCGGCGTGCACGAGGGCGCGAAAATCGCGGCCCTCGGCCTGAAGATCCGCAACGGCTGCAGCTATCACGGGCTGAGCCTGAACGTGAAGATGGATCTGCGCCCGTTTCTCGCGATCAACCCGTGCGGCTATGCCGGACTGGAAACCGTCGACATGGCGAGCCTCGCGGTTGCCGCCGACTGGAACGACGTCGCCCACACGCTGGTGGGCCGTCTGATCGCCAACCTCGACGGCGCATCCGCGGCCGCCGACAAGCCGCACGCACTGGAACAATCGAATGACTGACGTTACCGCTTCTCCCGCACCGGCCGATACGGCCGCGACCCCGGCCTACGATCCGACCGCCAAGCAGAAGGCGCAGGCGAAGACGGCACGCATCCCGATCAAGGTCATTCCGATCGAAAAGCTGAAGAAGCCCGAGTGGATCCGCGTGAAGGCGGCCACCGGCAGCTCGCGTTTCAACGAGATCAAGACGATCCTGCGCGAGCACAACCTGCACACCGTGTGCGAGGAAGCGAGCTGCCCGAACATCGGCGAATGCTTCGGCAAGGGCACCGCGACGTTCATGATCATGGGCGACAAGTGCACGCGCCGCTGCCCGTTCTGCGACGTCGGCCACGGCCGTCCCGATCCGCTCGACGCGGACGAACCGAAGAACCTCGCGCGCACGATCGCGGCGCTCAAGCTCAAGTACGTGGTGATCACGAGCGTCGACCGCGACGATCTGCGCGACGGCGGCGCCGCCCACTTCGTCGAGTGCATTCGCGAAACGCGTGCGCAGTCGCCGGACACGCGCATCGAAATCCTGACGCCGGACTTCCGCGGCCGTCTCGACCGCGCGATCTCGATCCTGAACGCCGCGCCGCCCGACGTGATGAACCACAACCTCGAAACGGTGCCGCGCCTGTACAAGGAAGCGCGCCCGGGTTCGGACTACGCGCACTCGCTGAAGCTCTTGAAGGACTTCAAGGCGCTGCATCCGGACGTCGCGACGAAGTCGGGCCTGATGGTCGGCCTCGGCGAGACGGAAGAGGAAATCCTGCAGGTGATGCGCGACCTGCGCGCGCACGACGTCGACATGCTGACGATCGGCCAGTACCTGCAGCCATCCGAGCACCACCTGCCGGTGCGTGCGTACGTGCATCCGGACACGTTCAAGATGTACGAGGAAGAGGCGTACAAGATGGGCTTCACGCACGCGGCCGTCGGCGCGATGGTGCGCTCGAGCTATCACGCCGATCTGCAGGCGCATGGGGCCGGGGTGGTCTGAGCGTCGCGCCCGCTTCCATCTGCAACAGTCTCGAGCAGTCGAAAAAAGCCCGCAGCGATGCGGGCTTTTTCGTTGGCGCGGCGGTTATCCGCGCATGCGCGCGGCAATCGTCATCCGACCGGATGCGCAATCCGGTCTAGCGTGGAAAGCAAAGCTGAAACGGCATCGATAGCTTCGCAGGATAAGTTCGCTCCCGCCGCGCGCAAAGCCCGTAAAGTCGGCTCTCCCGCAGCAATGCCCGCATTCCGAAGGAGAGCCGCATGTCCCGTTTCAGCTTCATCCGCCGCGCCGTCGTCGCGCTGACCGCCTTTGCCGCGCTCGGCGCGGCGCACGCCGAATCGCGCGAAGTCGTGATCGCGTACCAGGACATGGTCGTGCCATGGCGCTACGCGCAGGCGAGCGGTGAAGTCGAAAAGGCGACCGGCTACAAGGTCACGTTCCGCAAGCTCGACAGCGGCGCCGACGTGATCCGCGCGCTCGCGTCGGGCTCCGTGCAGCTTGGCGAAGCGGGCTCGAGCCCGATCGCGGCCGGCCTGTCGCAGGGGCTCGACATCTCGCTGTTCTGGGTGCTCGACAACATCAACGACGCCGAGGCGCTCGTCGCGCGCAACGGTTCGGGCGTGACCAGCATCGCCGCGCTCAAGGGCAAGAAGATCGGTGTGCCGTTCGTGTCGACGTCGCACTTCCATACGCTCGTCGCGCTGCAGGCCGCGGGCGTCAATCCGAACGACGTGAAGATCGTCAACCTGCGTCCGCCCGAAGTCGCCGCCGCATGGACGCGCGGCGACATCGACGCGACCTATATCTGGGACCCGGTGCTCGCGAAGGTCAAGCAGTCGGGCACCGTGCTGACGACGTCCGGCCAGGTTGCGAAAGAAAGTGGCAAGGCGACCTTCGACGGCTTCGTCGTGAGCCGCAAGTTCGCGCGCGAGAACCCCGAGTTCGTCACGCGCTTCGTGAAGGTGCTCGCGGCGGCGGACGCCGACTACCGCGCGCATGCGGCGGCGTGGAAGGTCGGCTCGCCGCAGGTCGCGGCGGTCGCGAAGGTGTCCGGCGCGAACGCGCAGGACGTGCCGGCCAGCCTCGCGCTCTACGCATTCCCGACGGCGGCCGAACAGGTATCGCCGACGTGGCTCGGCGGCGGCGCGCAATCGGGCGCCGCGAAGTCGCTCGCGGCCACGGCCACGTTCCTCAAATCGCAAGGCACGATCCAGACGGTGCTGTCCGACTATTCGGTCGGCGTCGATCCGCAGTTCGTGCAGAAGGCCGCGCGCTGAGCGCGGCCACTCAGCCCACTCATCGCGGAGGCCTTCGATCATGAGCACGCTGGAAGTCCGCCAGGTATCGGTTGCCTATCCGGGCGAGCGCGGCAGGCCGACGACGCAGGCGCTCGCGCAGGTCGACCTGCGCATCGATGCCGGTGAATTCGTCGTCGCGCTCGGTGCGTCCGGATGCGGCAAGACCACGCTGCTGAACTGCATGGCCGGCTTCGTCGCGCCGACGACGGGCGACGTGCGCGTCGACGGCGTGCCGATCACGGGCCCCGGCGCCGATCGCGGCGTCGTGTTCCAGAAATACGCGTTGCTGCCGTGGCTCGACGTGCTCGACAACGTCGCGCTCGGGTTGCGCTTTGCGCGCGTGTCGAAGGCCGAACGCGAAGCGCGGGCGCGCGAGATGCTGACGCTCGTCGGTCTCGAGCGCCACGCGCATGCACGCGTGTATGAACTGTCGGGCGGGATGCAGCAGCGGGTCGGCATCGCGCGTGCGCTCGCCAGCGACCCGCGCGTGCTGCTGATGGACGAACCGATGGGCGCGCTCGATGCGATGACGCGCGGCACGATGCAGGCGCTCGTGCTCGACGTGTGGGCGCGCACCGGCAAGACGGTGTTCTTCATCACGCACGACGTCGAGGAGGCGTTGTTCCTCGCGACGCGTCTCGTCGTGATGACGCCGGGCCCCGGTCGCATCGCCGAAACCTTCGAGTTGCCGTTCGCGCGCCGCTACGTCGAATCGCGCGACGCGCGTGCGGTGAAGTCGTCGCCGGATTTCATCGGGTGGCGCGAGCGGCTGATCGCGTACCTGCATCGCGACGAGGCGGTCGCGGAGCCCGCGTGATGCACGAGTTCGCGCGGCAGGGTGCGTCCGTCGGGCGCGGCCGGATCAGTACATTGCACAGGCAGGACGACATGAGCACGCAGGATTCCTGGGCGGCCGATCGCGCGACCGCCGACTCCGAACGGGATGCGCGCGCGGCGCAACAGCGCCATGCGGTGCGTCCCGCCCGGACATCACATCGTTACCGGTTGCCGGGGCAAGGAAAGACGGCCGGGTTGAGCGCTGCGACGATCGCGGCATTGGCCGCGCTCTGGTGGGTCGCGACGCATTTCCAGTGGCTGCCGCCGCTGTTCCTGCCCGCGCCGGAAGCAGTGTGGACCGCGTTCGTCGACGCATGGCACGGCCGCATCCAGGGCGGCCTGCCGTTGTCCGAACATCTGCTGTGGAGCGCCGCGCGCGTGTTCGGCGCGTTCCTGCTCGCGACCGCGATCGGCGTGCCGGCCGGCATTCTGATGGGCGTGAGCCGCATCGCGCGCGGCGTGCTCGATCCGCTGCTGGAGTTCTATCGGCCGCTGCCGCCGCTCGCGTATCTGCCGCTCGTCGTGATCTGGTTCGGCATCGACGAAACGGCGAAGCTGGTCGTGATCTTTCTCGCGTGCTTCGCGCCGATCGCGATGGCCGCGCGCGCCGGCGTGCGTGCGGCAACCGTCGAGCAGATCAACGCCGCGTATTCGCTCGGCGGCAGCTTCGCGCAGATCGTGCGGCATGTCGTGCTGCCGGCCGCGCTGCCGGAGATCCTCACCGGCCTGCGGATCGCGATCGGGTTCGGCTGGACGACGCTCGTCGCGGCCGAGATGGTCGCCGCGACAGCCGGGCTCGGGCAGATGGTGCTCAACGCATCGAGTTTCCTGCGCACCGACATCGTCGTGATGGGCATCCTGATCATCGGCGCGATCGCATGGCTGTTCGATCTGGCGATGCGCTGGGTCGAGCGGCGGGTGGTGCCGTGGAAGGGGCGAGGGTAGGCCGTACAGGCGGAAAGGACTTACGGTGGGTGCCCGTGTCGAGAAGACCGAGGGGCCGGGTTCGTATCGAACGAACCCGGCCCCTGTTGCTTGCTGTGGGTGATGTCGCCGTGGCGCGTTACCAGCGATAGCCCGCGCCGGCGCCCACCGCGACCGTGCCGCGGGTATTGGTCGACCCGGATGCCTTGACCACCCAGCGCCCGTTGCGGGTGGCGGTCGACAGGCCGAACGCGACGGCCGACTGCCCGCTGTAGGTGCCGCCGGCGATCGCCACCATGCTTTCGCCTGCCAGCGATGCCTGCGGCAAGTTCGCGATCGCCACCGCCGACGCAATACCGCCGCTCGCGTCGCGCCGGTAATGATCCATGTCGGAACGAACGCTGCCGATGTGGTCGTTCAGTTGCTGCACGTTCACGGCGTCGGTCGGCGCGGTGCCGGCCTTCACGTTGGTGATCTGCCGCTCCTGACCGGGCGCGCCGACGGACACCGTGTTGTCGCGATCGGCGACGGAGCCGTTGCCGAGTGCCACCGAATTGTTGCCCGACGCCGTCGCGTTGTTGCCGATCGAGAGGCTGCCGTTGCCGGATGCGCTCGAGTTCGGGCCGAGCGCCATCGAATCCGAGCCGGTCGCGCCGGAGCCGTCGCCCAGCTGCGCCAGCTGGCCGCCCTGCTCGCCGGTCGGCGGCCGGGTGTTCGGGCCGACCTGCTCGATGTTCTTGATACGCGTGTCGAGCGATTCCAGGCGCGTTTCGAATTGCTGCTGCATCGAGAAGAGCTGCCCGCCGTTGACGGCCTGCATGCTGCTCGCCGCGATCGCGCCTGCCTTGACGTTGTCGAGCAAGGTGCCGCCGACGCCGCCGAGCGTGGCGCGATTCAGCGTCAGGTCGTCGTACACGATCGCGCCGAGCGCCTTGCCGTTCGGATCGATCAGTCCGGTCGCCTTGAGCTGCGCGACCGTCACGGCGTCGGTGTCGCCGGTGCCGACAGGCCGGTCAGCGTGCGCGTGCCGTCAGTGCCGCCGACGCTGACCGACGTGCCGCCCTTGTCGGCGCCGATCGAGATCGCGAGATTCGCCGGGTCCTGCCGGACGAGGCCGGTCGTGCCGTTGTCGAGCCGCGTGCCGAGATCGGTGACGTCGTTGCGGATCGACGTGACGTTGTTTTCGACGGTGGTGACACGCCCGTCGATCGTCGTGACGCGTCCGTCGAGTTGGGTCAGCGCACCGCCGACGGTGTTGAACGATCGTCCGTCCACCGTGTAGTTCGGGCCGCGCACGGTGCCGTCCGCATTGACGGCCGCATCGCCGCCGAGCGCCGCGACCACGGGCTTCAACTGCGACAGGTTGGTTGCGTCGGTGTCGCGCGTGCCTGCGCCGAGGTTGACGAGCTGGCGCTGGGTGTCCGCCGTGCCGATCGACACGGTGTTCGTGCGATCGGCGACGCTGCCCTGGCCGAGCGCGACCGCACCGTGCGCGGTGACCTTCGCGTCCGCACCGAGCGCCAGCGCGCGATTCGCGTTGACGCTTGACGACACGCCGAAGGCGCTCGAGCGATCGCCGTGGACGTTCGCCGCTTCGCCGACGGCGATGGTCGAGCGACCATTGGCGACGGCTCTGTCACCGATCGCGATCGCGGAATAATCGCCACCGGTTTCGCCGGTCGCCTTCGCGCCCGCCCCGATTGCGATCGAGCCGGCGCCCGAGGCGATCGGGTCGCCGCTGTCGCCGCCCTTGACGATCAGGTTGGTCTCGACGAGATCGGTGCCGGACGCGTGGCCGTAGCACGGCGCGAGTGCGGCGATGGCGAGGGCGAGCGCCGACAGGCGGGCGGACGGCGTGCGTTGTCGTTTGAGCGAAGCATGCGAGCGGGCACGCGTCGTACGGGAGTGTGCAGCGGAGATACCTGACATATTAATCGTAGTCCTGATCAACGTTATGCGTGACGCAGCCGGATGACGCCTGTGCGGCTTCGTCGAAAGGCGGGGGCGAAGTGCGGTGGCGGGTGTGCGGCGAACCGCAATCACGTCGCCCCCGACGTAAGGGGAGCGACTATACGTACGCACGCAGGCGCCGTCGATCAGACAGTTTCGAAAGTGATTGGGCGGATATAGGACGCGCTACGAGCGCATGATCGCGTGCCGGCGGTGTCGCCGGGATGGATCGGGTACAGGCGGGGCGTTGAGGCAGCGCGCGGCCAGGGCCGGCGGGCGCGCAGAGAGGGCGGGGGCGCATGGCGCATGAACGCCAGGGCCCCATGGGCGATGTACGTCGATTCACGCACACCACCACCGACGGACGAACATCGTCCGCTCAATCGCCCATCGCGACCCCTTCCCGGCGCGGGTCCGCGCCGCCGAACCACACCGTCTGCCCCTGCACGTTCAGCCGCTGGATGCCCTGCAGCCCCGAGTTCATCTCGACGATCTGCACGTCGTGCCCGCGGCCCTTCAGCCCGTCGGCGAGCGCGTCCGACACGCGGCCGCGTTCGAGCTGCGTCGGCCCGTTCATCGACCCGAAGTTCGGCAGCGCGATCGCCTGCTGCATCGTCATGCCCCAGTCGAGCACGCCGACCAGCGTCTTCGTCACGTGATTGATGATCGCGGGGCCGCCGGCCGAACCGACGATCATCGTCACCTGCTTCGTCTTCTTGTCGAACACGAGTTCCGGCGACATCGCCGAGCGCGGTCGCTTGCCCGGCTGCACGCGGTTCGCGATCGGCCGGCCGTTGTCGTTCGACGCGAATGAGAAATCGGTGAGCTGGTTGTTCAGCATGAAGCCGCGCACCATCAGCCGGGAGCCGAACGCGTCCTCGATGCTGGTCGTCATCGACAGCGCCTGGCCGTAGCGGTCGACGATCGCGATGTCGGAGGTCGACGGCAATTCGGGGCTGCGGTCGTCGGCCAGCGCGAGCGCCGCGCCCTGCGGCGTGCCGGCCTGCGCGACGCCCATGCTGGTGTCGCCGATCAGCCGCGCGCGCTGCGCGAGATAGGTCTTGTCGGTGAGGCTCGCCCAGGTGCCGCCCGGCAGCGGCACGAAATCGGGATCGGCCACGTAGCGCGCACGGTCCGCGTACGCGAGGCGCCCGGCTTCGCTGAACAGGTGCGCGGCGAACGGCGTCGGCTCGTAGCCGACCTCGTTGCGCACCGGTTTCTGCGCGCCGATCTGCTGCCAGTCGGGCATCGCTTCCAGGATGCCGAGCATCTGCGCGATCGCGAGGCCGCCCGACGACGGCGGCGGCATCCCGCACACGACCGAGCGCCGGTAGTCGGCGCACAGCGGCGCGCGCACCTTCGCCTTGTAGCGCGCGAGATCCTGCAGCGACAGCAGCCCCGGGTTGGTCGGGTGCTTGCGCACCTTCGTCACGATGTCGCGCGCAATCGCGCCGCCATAGAACGCGTTCGCGCCGCGGTCGGCGACCTGGCGTAGCACGGTCGCGAGCGCCGGGTTCTTCAGCACCGTGCCGGCGGCCTTCGGCGTGCCGTCCGCGTTGTAGAAGTACGCGCGGGCGGCCGGGTCGTTCTTCAGGTACCTGTCGTTCGCGATCAGCATCGCCAGGCGCGGGCTGATCGTGAAGCCGCGCTCGGCGAGCCGGATGGCCGGCTGGAACAGCCGGCGCCACGGCAGCTTGCCGTGCGCGCGGTGCGCGGCGTCGAGCATGCGCAGCACGCCCGGCGTGCCGACCGAGCGCCCGCCGACGACACCTTCGTAGAAGCTCATCGGCTGGCCGGTCGGGCCGTAGAAGAGGCGCTCGGTCGCGGCGGCCGGCGCGGTTTCGCGGCCGTCGTACGCCTGCGTCGTCTTGCCGTCGAAGTACAGCATGAACGCGCCGCCGCCGATCCCCGACGATTGCGGCTCGACCAGCGCGAGCACCATCTGCGTCGCGATGGCCGCATCGATCGCGGTGCCGCCCGCCTTCAGCATGTCGTAGCCGGCTTGCGTCGCGAGCGGGTTCGCGGCCGCGATCATGAAGTGCTGCGAGGTCCAGCCCGACTTGTCGGTCCAGCCGGACGACAGTTCGGGCGCGTGTACGCCGGGCAGCGGGACGGCCGCGCCCGACGCGGCGGCGACCGGGACGACGGCGCCCGACGGCGCGGACGGGGACGTGCAGCCGGTGTTCAACGCGACGAACGCGACGGCGGCGAGCAGCGTCCAGGGACGCGAATGCGGACGAATCCGGTCGAACATTGAACCCTCGGCAGCAGTGAATTCGAAGGAGGCGGCGGTGTTGATGTTGACGTTGACGTCGGCGCGGGCGCAACGGTGCGGCCCGCCCCGGCGCGCTATTGTCGCCGCGTGCCCGGCGGCTTGTCATCCGTCAGGAAACCCTGACGCATCCCGCCGGGCCCGCCCCGGCCGGTCTTTCCGGCCTGTTCGAGGATGAACTCTATGAACGTGGAAGTCGCGCGCGTGTGGTGGCGGTTCGGCATGTACAGCATGTACATGTGGGTACCGAAGATGCTGAGCCGGTACGCATCGAGCGACGTGACGACGGTGCCGTGCCGCAGGTCGTCCTGCATCACGTAGTCGGGCACGATGCCGACGCCGATGCCCGCGAGGATCGCCTGGCGCAGGAACAGGAAGTTCTCCGAAATCAGCGTCGGCTCGAGCAGCACCTCGTGGCGTTCGTCGCCGAGATACGCGGCGATGCGGAGCTGCCGGCCCATCACCGTCGCGGTGACGACCGGCGCGGCGGCCAGCGCGCCGAGGCTCGCCGGCATCCCGTGCGCGGCCGCGAACGCGGGCGACGCGCAGGCGACGTAGCGCACCGCGCCCATGTCGCGGGCGACCAGATTCTGCGGCGGCTCGGACATCACGCGGATCGCGATGTCGACTTCGTCGCGCATCAGGTCTTCCACGCGATTCTCGAACACCACGTCGAGCACGATGCCCGGATGCCGCCGCTTGAACGCGAGCAGCCAGTCGGACATCACGATCTGCCCGTAGCCGCTCGGCACCGACAGCCGCACGCGGCCCTGCAGGTCCTGTCCGAGCGTCGTCACCGACTCCTGCGCGGCGAGCAGCTCGTTGCGGATGCGCCGGCCGTGCTCGTACAGCTTCAGCCCGATCTCGGTCGGCTCCATGCGCCGCGTCGTGCGCCGCACGAGCTGCTGGCCGATCGAGCGCTCCAGCTGGTTGAGCCGGTAGCTGACGTTCGCCCGGCTCATTTTCAGCCGCTGCGCGGCCTTGCTGAGATTGCCGGCGTCGAGGATCTCGACGAGCAGTGTCAGCGCGTTCAGGTCCATGCGGGGTCTCTCCTGATCTGGCCCGTTAATCGGATCGAAGCGGTCCGACACGGTCCGAAAACATTCAGTGTCAAGTCAGATTTGACAGCTTGTAAAGGCGTGCGGGAATTGTCAATGAATCTCGATCAATCGAGAATCAGGGCATGCCTGCTGCCTCGACAGCTTCGACCGGAGACGCCATGAATTCCCCCGCCATCCCCTCAACCGGCACGGTCACGCGCGAACGGCGCGACAAGGTGCTCGTCGTCACGATCGACCATCCGCCCGTCAACGCGCTGTCCGCCGACGTGCGGCGCGGCCTCGCCGATGCGATCGACGCCGCGCAGGCCGACGACGCGATCCGCGCGGTGCTGATCGTCGGCGCCGGCCGCAACTTCATCGCGGGCGCCGATATCCGCGAATTCGGCAAGCCGCCCGTACCGCCGTCGCTGCCCGACGTGTGCGAGCGGATCGAATCGGGTACCAAGCCGGTCGTGGTCGCGCTGCACGGCGCGACGCTCGGCGGCGGCCTCGAAGTCGCGCTGGCCGCGCATTACCGGCTCGCGGTGCCCGGCGCGAAGCTCGGGCTGCCCGAAGTGACGCTCGGCCTGCTGCCCGGCGCGGGCGGCACGCAGCGCGCGCCGCGCCTGATCGGCGCGAAGGCCGCGCTCGACCTGATGCTGACGGGCCGCCATGCGAGCGCCGAGGAAGCGCTCGCGCTCGGCCTCGTCGATCGCATCGCGTACAGCGACGACACGCTCGCCGAAGGGCTCGCCTATGCGCAGGAACTCGTGTCGCTCGGCGCGCCGGTGCGCCGCACGCGGGACGCGCAGGGGCTGGCCGACCGCGCGGCCGCGCAGGCCGCGATCGACGCGGCGCGTGCGGAATTGCCGAAGAAGTCGCGGGGCCTGTTCTCGCCGGCGAAGATCGTCGACGCGGTCGAGGCCGCGCTCACGCAGTCGTTCGACGCCGGGATGAAGTTCGAACGCAGCCTGTTCCTGCAATGCCTCGACAGCCCGCAGCGCGCGGGCCTCGTGCATGCGTTCTTCGCGGAACGCGAAGCGGCGAAGGCGCCCGAGGCGCGGCGCGCGAGTGCGCGGCCGGTCGAGCGGATCGGCGTGGTCGGCGGCGGCACGATGGGCGCGGGCATCGCGGTCGCGGCGCTCGACGCCGGGCTGCCGGTGACGATGATCGAGCGCGACGAAGCATCGCTCGCGCGCGGCCGGGCGCACGTCGAGAAGGTGTACGACGGCCTCGTCGCGAAAGGGCGGATGACGCCGGCCGCGCACGCGGCGCGTCTCGCGCGCTTCAAGGGCAGCACGTCGTACGACGCGCTCGCGCAGGCCGATGTCGTGATCGAAGCCGTATTCGAGGACATGGCCGTGAAGCAGGCCGTGTTCGCCGAACTCGCGCGCGTGTGCAAGCCGGGCGCGGTGCTCGCGACCAATACGTCGTATCTCGACATCGACGTACTTGCCGCCAGCATCGACCGGCCGGCCGACGTGATCGGCCTGCATTTCTTCTCGCCGGCCAACGTGATGAAGCTGCTGGAGATCGTCGTGCCGGCGCGCGTGAGCCCGGACGTCGTCGCGACCGCGTTCGCGCTGGCCAAGCAGCTGAAGAAGACGCCGGTGCGCGCGGGCGTCTGCGACGGCTTCATCGGCAACCGGGTCCTCGCCGTCTATCGGACAGCGGCCGACTACCTGATGGAAGACGGCGCGTCGCCGTACCAGATCGATCGCGCGGTGCGCGGGTTCGGCTTCCCGATGGGCCCGTTCCAGGTGGTCGACCTCGCGGGCGGCGACATCGGCTGGGCGACCCGCAAGCGCCGCGCGGCGACGCGCGATCCGAACGCGCGCTACGTGGAGATTTCCGACCGGCTGTGCGAGCGCGGCTGGTTCGGGCAGAAGACCGGCCGCGGCTACTACCTGTATCCGGACGGCGCGCGCGTCGGCACGCCCGACCCGGAAGTCGACGCGATCGTCGCGGAAGAACGCGCGAAGAAGGGCGTCACGCCGCGCACCTTCTCCGACGACGAGATCCTGCGCCGCTACCTCGCCGCGATGATCAACGAAGGCGCGAACGTCGTGCACGAGAAGATCGCGCTGCGCCCGCTCGACGTCGACGCGGTGTTCCTGTACGGCTACGGCTTCCCGCGCTATCGCGGCGGCCCGATGCACTACGCGGACACGGTCGGCCTCGCGAACGTGCTCGCCGATATCCGCGCGTTCGCGAAGGAAGATCCGCTGTTCTGGAAGCCGTCGCCGCTGCTCGTCGATCTCGTCGCGCGCGGCGCGGATTTCGCGAGCCTGAACCGCATCGACTGAACACCCACCGCACCCACCGCATTTGCCACGGACCGAAGATGGACCTGAATTTCACTCCCGAAGAGGAAGCCTTCCGCACGGAAGTGCAGCGCTTCCTCGCCGCCGAACTGCCGGCGCGCACCGCGCGCAAGGTGAAGGGCGGCCTGCACCTGACGCGCGACGACATGCGCGAATGGCACGCGATCCTCAATGCGCGCGGCTGGCTCGCGAGCCACTGGCCGCGCGAATACGGCGGCCCCGGCTGGAGCGTCGCGCAGAAATTCCTGTTCGACAACGAATGCGCGCTCGCCGGCGCGCCGCGCATCGTGCCGTTCGGCGTGAACATGCTCGGCCCGGTGCTGATCAAGTACGGCAACGAAGCGCAGAAGCGTCACTGGCTGCCGCGCATTCTCGACGGCACCGACTGGTGGTGCCAGGGTTATTCGGAGCCGGGCGCCGGTTCCGATCTCGCGGCGGTGAAGACGAGCGCGGTGCGGCGTGTGGATGCGCAGGGCGCTCACTACGTCGTGAACGGCCAGAAGACGTGGACCACGCTGGGCCACTACGCGAACATGATCTTCTGTCTCGTGCGCACCGCGACCGACGTGCGCAAGCAGGAGGGCATCAGCTTCCTGCTGATCGACATGAATACGCCGGGCGTCGAAGTGCGCCCGATCATCACGCTCGACGGCGAGCATGAGGTGAACGAGGTGTTCTTCACCGACGTGCGTGTGCCGGTCGAGAATCTGGTCGGCGAAGAGAACCGCGGCTGGACCTACGCGAAATACCTGCTCACGTACGAGCGCACCAACATCGCGGGGATCGGCTTCTCGACCGCTGCCCTCGACCGGCTGCGCGCGGTCGCCGCGAAGGTCACGAAGAACGGCCGGCCGCTCGCGGACGATCCGTTCTTCGCGGCGCGGCTCGCCCGCGTCGAGATCGAACTGGAAAACATGCGCACGACCAACCTGCGCGTGCTGGCCGCGGTCGCGGGCGGCGGCGTGCCGGGCGCGGAAAGCTCGATGCTGAAGATTCGCGGCACGCAGATCCGCCAGGAGATCACCGCGCTGATGCGGCGCGCGATGGGGCCGTACGCGCAGCCGTTCGTCGACGACGCGCTCGACGCCGATTACGACGGCGAACCGGTCGGCCCGGAAGAAGCCGCGAGCGCCGCGCAGCAGTATTTCAACAACCGCAAGCTGTCGATCTTCGGCGGCTCGAACGAGATCCAGAAGAACATCATCGCGAAGATGATGCTCGGGCTGTAACGAGGGACGCGACGATGGATTTCCAGCACACAGAAGACCGCCGGATGCTGGCGGACACGTTGAACCGCTTCATCGCCGAACAGTACGCGTTCCCGGTGCGCGACCGCATCGCGCAGTCGGCCGAAGGGTTCGATCGCGCGATGTGGCAGCGCTTCGCCGAACTCGGCTCGGTCGGCGCGCTGTTCGCCGAAGCCGACGGCGGCTTCGGCGGCGCGGGCTTCGACATCGCCGTGGTGTTCGAATGCCTCGGGCGCGGACTCGTCGTCGAGCCGTTCCTCGGCGCGCTGCTCGCGGGCCGTGCGCTCGCGCTCGCCGGTGGCGATGCGCATCGCGACCGGCTCGCCGCGCTGATCGACGGCAGCGCGAGCGCCGCGTTCGCGCACGACGAACCGGGCTCGCATTACGAACTGACGACGGTGCGCACGCGCGCCGAACGTTCGGGCGACGGCTGGGTGCTGACCGGCGCGAAGGGCGTCGTCGACCAGGCTGCGCAGGCGGCGTTTTTCGTCGTCAGCGCGCGCGCGTCCGGCAACGACGACGACGCGGCCGGCATCGGCCTGTTCGTCGTGCCGGCCGATGCGCCGGGCGTGTCGTTGCGCGATTACAAGAAGATCGACGGCGGCCGCGCGGCCGAAGTGCGCTTCGAGCGTGTCGCATTGCCGGCCGACGCCGCGCTCGGCGCGCCGGATGCGCTCGACGGCGAAGCGGGCGCCGAGCTGCTCGAACGCGTGCTCGGCTACGGGCTGCTCGCGCTGTCGGCGGAAGCGCTCGGCGCGATGGACGTCGCGAAGGCGCACACGCTCGACTACCTGCGCACGCGCAAGCAGTTCGGGTTGCCGATCGGCAGCTTCCAGGCGCTGCAGCACCGGATGGCCGACCTGCTGCTCGAGGTCGAGCAGGCGCGCTCGGCCGTGATCAACGCGGCCGCGCAGCTCGATGCGCCGCGCGCGGTGCGCGAGCGCGCGCTCGCGGCGGCGAAATACAGCATCGGCCGGATCGGCACGCTCGTCGCCGAGGAAAGCATCCAGCTGCACGGCGGGATCGGGATGACGTGGGAGCTGCCGCTGTCGCACTACGCGAAGCGGCTCGTGATGATCGATCACCAGCTCGGCGACGAGGATCACCATCTCGCGCGCTACATCGCGCTGTCGAAACAGTAAGGGCGCACGGCGCGAATGGAGGAGACAACGATGACGAACGAACGGTGCGCGCTGCCGCTGGCCGGCGTGAAGGTGCTCGATTTCTCGCGCGTGCTCGCCGGCCCGTGGTGTGCGATGGTGCTTGCCGATTTCGGTGCGGAAGTGATCAAGGTCGAGCATCCGGCGCGCGGCGACGATACGCGCGACTGGGGATTGCGGATCGGCGACACCGAAACCACCTATTTCAACAGCGTGAACCGCAGCAAGCGGTCGATCTGCGTCGACCTGCAGACGGAAGCCGGCCAGCGCATCGCGCGCGAGCTGGCGGCGCAGGCCGACGTGCTGATCCACAACTTCAAGTGCGGCGGCGCGGAGAAACTCGGGCTCGGCTACGACGCGCTGGCCGAACTGAATCCGCGCCTCGTGCACTGCGCGATCTCGGGCTACGACCGGTCGGGCGCCGAGGCCGCGCGGCCCGGCTACGACCTCGTCGTGCAGGGCGAGGCCGGGTTGATGGCGCTGAACGGCGAGGCCGGCCAGCCGCCGCTGAAGTTCGGCGTCGCGGCGGTCGACCTGTTCACCGGCATGTATTCGGCGCAGGCGATCCTCGCCGCGCTGTACGAACGCCATGCGACCGGGCGCGGGCGGCGCATCGAGATGGCGCTGTTCGATTGCGGGCTGATGATCACCGCGTACTACGGGCTCGACGCGCTGCTGATGGGCGAGGACCCGCCGCGCTACGGCAACGCGCATCCGTCGATCGTGCCGTACGGCGTGTTCGACGCGGCCGACGGCCCGCTCGTGATCACGGTCGGCAACAACACGCAGTTCGCGCGCTTTTGCGACGCGATCGAGCGGCCCGATCTCGCGGCCGACGAACGCTACAAGACCAACCTCGGCCGCTCGCAGAATCGTGCCGACCTGCTGCCCGAGATTCGCCGCGAACTCGCGCGGCGGTCGCGCGCGACGCTGCTGGCGGCGCTCGCCGACGCGGGCATTCCATGCGGCGAAGTGCTCGGATTGCACGAAGCGCTGACGTCCGAACGCGCCACCCGCGCCGGGCTCGTCACGCGGCAGCCGCATCCGGCTGCGGGCGCGGTCGACGTGCTCGCGCCGCCGTACCGCTTCGACGGCGCGAGGCTGCCGGTGCGCGGTGCGCCGCCGGTGCTCGGCGCCGATACCGCTGCGGTGCTCGGCGGCTGGCTCGGGATGTCGGCGGAGGACGTCGCGCGGCTGCGGGCGGATCGCGTCGTGTAGATCGCTTGTTCCGCCGCGGCGCGGGCGGTGAGTCGACGCGCGCCGACCATTCCACAAAACACCGCTCGCAATGATGAGCCGGAAATGGAGACACCATGGAGCTTTCCGTCATCGAATCGGTCACGGCGCGCCGCGACTACCAGCAGCTCGTGCGGGCCCGGCGCCGCTTCAGCTTCACGCTCACCGCGTTGATGATCGCCACGTACTACGGCTTCATCCTGCTCGTCGCGCTCGCGCCGCACGTGCTCGCCGCGCCGCTGTACCGCGGCGCGACGACGACGGTCGGGATCGCCGCGGGCGTCGCGATCATCCTGATCGCGATCGGCCTGACCGCGTGCTACGTGCTGCGCGCGAACCGTGCGTTCGACCGCCGCGTCGACGCGATCCTGCAACGTTCGTGACGGAGGCCCGCATGCGACGCATTTCGCGCGCGCTCGGCGCGCTGATCGTTCTCGTTTCCTCCACCGCCCATGCCACCGGCATCGCCGGCCCGATGCCCGACAAGGTCGAGCTGAACCCGGTCGCGATCGGGATGTTCTTCGCGTTCGTGTTCGCGACGCTCGCGCTCACGCGCTGGGCCGCGCGCCGCACGCGCTCGACGCGCGACTTCTACACGGCCGGCGGCGGCATCACCGGGCTGCAGAACGGGCTCGCGATCGCGGGCGACTACATGTCGGCCGCATCGTTCCTCGGGCTGTCCGGGATGGTGTTCACGTTCGGCTTCGACGGGCTGATCTACTCGATCGGCTTCCTGGTCGGCTGGCCGTTCGTGATGTTCCTGATCGCGGAACCGCTGCGCAACCTCGGCAAGTTCACGTTCGTCGACGTCGTCGCGTACCGTTTCGCGCAGCGGCCGATCCGGCTGCTGACCTCGGCGAACGCGCTGACCATCGTCGTGCTGTACCTCGTCGTGCAGATGGTCGGCGCGGGCAAGCTGATCCAGTTGCTGTTCGGGCTGTCGTACGGCACGGCCGAGCTGATCGTCGGCGTGCTGATGGTCGTCTACGTGTTCTTCGGCGGGATGACCGCGACCACCTGGGTGCAGGTGATCAAGGCCGTGCTGCTGTTGTGCGGCGCGACGCTGCTCGCGTGGCTCGCGCTCGGCGAATTCGGCTTCAGCATCGACGCGATGTTCCGCCGCGCGGTGGCCGTGCATCCGGGCGCGCTGTCGATCATGGGGCCCGGCAAGCTGATCCGCGACCCGGCCAACGCGCTGTCGCTCGGCATCGCGCTGATGTTCGGCACGGCCGGCTTCCCGCACATCCTGATGCGCTTCTTCACGGTGCCGAACGCGAAGGAGGCGCGCAAGTCGGTGCTCTACGCGACGGGCTTCATCGGCTACTTCTACCTGCTGACCTTCGTGATCGGCTTCTCGGCGATCGTGCTGCTCGCGCAGCATCCGGAATTCTTCCGGCTCGGCGCGAACGGCACGTTCAACCTGACGCACGACCTGCTCGGCGGCTCGAACATGGTCGCGGTGAAACTCGCGCAGGCAGTGGGCGGCAACTGGTTCTACGGGTTCATCGCGGCCGTCACGTTCGCGACGATCCTCGCGGTGGTCGCGGGCCTGACGCTCGCCGGCGCGACGACGATCTCGCACGACCTGTATGCGCAGATGTGGGCGCGCGGCAAGCCCGACGAACGGCTCGAGATGCGCATCTCGCGCGCGGCGACGATCGGGCTGTCGGCCGTCGCGATCGCGCTGTCGATCCTGTTCGAGCACGTGAACGTCGCGTTCATGGTCGGGCTCGTCGCGGCGGTGGCCGCGAGCGCCAATTTCCCGGTGCTCGCGATGTCGATCTTCTGGCGCGGGATGACCACGCGCGGCGCGGTGCTCGGCGGCGGCCTCGGCCTCGTGTCGGCGGTCGCGCTCACGGTGTTGTCGAGGTCGGTGTGGGTCGATGTGCTGCACCACGCGCACGCGGCGGTGTTCCTCGACAACCCGGCGCTCGTGTCGGTGCCGCTCGCGTTCGTCGGGATCGTGGTCGGCTCGCTCGCGGATCGTGGCGAGCGCGCACGCCGCGAGCGCGACGCGTTCGCGCAGCAGGAGTTCTACGCGCAGACCGGCCTGCTGGCCGGCGAGGCCGTGCAGCACTGATTCCTCTGATGAACGACGCATCCGTCCGGATCGCTGGACGGATATTTTCCGGAAATCCGGAATCCCGGATTTCCTTGCCTGCCGCATTATGGGAAATACAATGAAAACAACGGCTTGAGGGGTTCCGGAAACCTGGCATCGACCTTGCGATATAAAGCGCACGGCCATCCCCCGGCCGAACTACTACAGCAAGCAAGGAGACAACCGATGACCAATGCCTTCCTCCCCCTCCGGATGTCCTGAGGCATCGCTTGTTGCGGCACGGCAGCCGCGCGGGTGAATGCCTTTCCCCTGAGACATTCGCCTGCGCGCGTGACGCCGTTTCCACGGCTCATCTACTTCAGCAGGAACCATCGTGAAGAAGAAACCCTTCTACAAAGTGCTCTATGTGCAGGTGATTTTCGCCATCATCGTCGGCGTGATCCTCGGCCACTTCTACCCATCGATCGCCACCGACATGAAGCCGCTCGGCGACGGGTTCATCAAGCTGATCAAGATGGTGATCGGCCCGATCATCTTCTGTACGGTCGTCACCGGCATCGCCGGCATGGAGGACATGAAGAAGGTCGGCCGCGTCGGCGGCAAGGCGCTGCTGTACTTCGAGATCGTGTCGACCTTCGCGCTGCTGCTCGGCCTCGCGGCCACGCACCTGCTGCGTCCGGGCGTCGGCTTCAACATCGATCCGGCGACGCTCGACGGCAAGGCCGTCGCGTCGTACGCGGCGAAGGCGCACGGGCAGTCGACGGTCGACTTCCTGATGCACATCATCCCGAACACGATGGTCGACGCGTTCGCGCAGGGCGAAATCCTGCAGATCCTGCTGATCGCGCTGCTGTTCGGCAGCGTGCTCGCGCACCTCGGCGAGCGCGGCCGTGTGGTCACCGACTTCATCGACGGCCTGACGCGCGTGCTGTTCGGCATCGTGCACATCGTCACGAAGCTGGCCCCGATCGGCGCGTTCGGCGCGATGGCGTTCACGATCGGCAAGTACGGCGTCGGCTCGCTGGTGCCGCTGCTCAAGCTGATCGGCACGTTCTACCTGACGTCGGTCGTGTTCGTGCTGGTCGTGCTCGGCGCGATCGCGCGCTTCACCGGCTTCTCGATCATCCGCTTCGTGTCGTACATCAAGGAAGAGCTGCTGATCGTGCTCGGCACGAGCTCGTCGGAAGCCGCGCTGCCGCAGCTGATGGAAAAGCTCGAGAAGGCCGGCTGCTCGCGTTCGGTCGTCGGCCTCGTCGTGCCGACCGGCTACTCGTTCAACCTCGACGGCACCAACATCTACATGACGATGGCCGTGCTGTTCATCGCGCAGGCGACCAACATCGAGCTGACGTGGATGCAGCAGCTCACGCTGCTGGCCGTCGCGATGCTGACGTCGAAGGGCGCGAGCGGCGTGACCGGCGCGGGCTTCATCACGCTGGCCGCAACGCTGGCCGTCGTGCCGACGATCCCGCTGTCGGGCATGGTGCTGATCCTCGGCATCGACCGCTTCATGAGCGAATGCCGTGCGCTGACCAACATCGTCGGCAACGGCGTGGCCACCGTCGTCGTGTCGGCGTGGGAGAAGGAGCTCGACCGCAACAAGCTGCGCCAGGCGCTGAAGGGCGGCGGCGAAGTCGCGCCGACCGAGACGACGGCCGGCGTCTGACGCGATGAAGGAGCAGGCGGCGGCACCCCCCGCCGGCCGTGCGGCCCGCGGCGGCCGGGGCATCGAGGCGGAGGCCTATGACACAATAGGCGATCCGCATCGCCAGGAAGCCTCGACCGTGACGCGCCGCCTGCTCATCCTCGTCGTGCTCGCCGCCGCGCTCGTCGCGGCGTGCGCGCTGACGTGGACGATCACCTGGCAGCGCGGCGTCGCCGAGCTGCAGCGCAATGCCGCGGTGCGGGTCGACCGCACCACCAGCGCGCTCAAGAGCACGCTCGACCGCTACGAATCGCTGCCTTATCTGCTCGGCAGCCATCCGTACGTGCAGGATCTGCTCGCCGACCCGAAGCGCGGCGACTACACCGCCCGCGTCAACCGCTATCTCGAAGACCTCAACGAACACGCGCACGCGACCGTCACCTACGTGATCGGCGCGGACGGCCTGTGCGTCGCCGCCAGCAACTGGCGCGCGCCCGACAGCTTCGTCGGGATCGAATACCGTTTCCGCCCGTATTTCCTCGATGCGATGAACGGCCAGGTCGGCCGCTTCTTCGGGATCGGCACGATCTCGCGCGATCCCGGTTACTACATCTCGCAGCCCGTGTGGCGCGACGGCAAGATCGCGGGCGTCGTCGTCGTGAAGCTCAATCTCGAATGGTTCCAGGGCGCCGACGCGTCCGAGCCGCTCGTCGTCGTGGACGATCACGGCGTCGTGTTCCTGTCGTCGGTGCCCGCGTGGAAGTACCATACGCTGCGCCCGCTCACGGGGCCCGTCGCCGCGTCGATCTACGAAACGCGCCAGTACGCGCAGCAACCGGTCACGCCGCTGCCGCTGCGCGTCGAGCAGACGCTCGGCGCCGACGCGGAAATCGTGCGCCTCGGCGCCGGCCGGCGCGCGCCGCGCTTCCTCGCCAGCAAGCGCCGGATCGGCGAGCCCGACTGGCTGCTCGTCACGCTCGCGCCGCTCGCGCCGATCGATGCCGATGCGCGCAATGCGACGATCGTCACTGGTTTCGGCTTCGTGTCGGTCGCGCTCCTGGCGTTCTACTGGCGGATGCGCCGCGCCCGCGTGCGCGAGATGATCCGCGGCCGCGCGCTGCTGCAGCAGGCGTACGCGGAGCTGAACCGGCGCGTCGAGGAGCGTACGGCCGATTTGTCCGAGGCGAACGAGCAGTTGCAGAAGGAGGTCGGCGACCGGATTCGCGCGGAGCAGGAGCTGCGCGCCGCGCACGACGAACTGATTCAGGCGAGCAAGCTCGCCGCGCTCGGCCAGATGGCGGCCGGCATCACGCATGAGCTGAACCAGCCGCTCGCGGCGCTGCGCAGCTTCTCGGACAACACGCGCGTGCTGCTCGATCGCGGTGAGCTGGCCGCCGCGCGCGAGAATCTCGAGGCGATCGCCGCGCTCACCGAGCGGATGGGCAAGATCACCAACCAGTTGAAGCTGTTCGTCGGCCGAGCGAAGCCGCGCAACGAGCGGGCACTCGTCGTGCGCGCGCTGCGCAGCGTGCTGTCGCTGCTCGGCGAGCGCCTGCGCGGCGTCGCGCTCACGCTGACGCTGCAGGACGCGACCGTGTCGCCCGCGCACGACGCGCCGCTCGACCTTGCGCGCGACTATCCCGAACTCGTCGCGCGCTGCGAGGACCTGCGCCTCGAACAGGTGCTGATCAACCTGCTCGGCAACGCGCTCGACGCGGTGGCCGGCGTCGCGGCGCCGGCCATCGAGGTGACGATCGCGGTGTCGGCCGCGACGCTCGCACTCGAGGTGCGCGACAACGGCTCCGGCATTGCGCCCGATCTGCTGCCGCGCCTGTTCGAGCCGTTCTTCACGACCAAGGAAATGGGGCGCGGGCTCGGGCTCGGCCTCGCGATCTCGTCGTCGATCGCGAGCGACGCGGGCGGCGCGCTGACCGCACGCAACGCACCGTCGGGCGGCGCGCTGTTCGTCTTGACGCTGCGGCGCGCCCGCACGCATCATCCGGACTCCGTGTCCGAGCCGGCGGGCTCGCATTAGCGTGAACAGGCCGGTCGACGAACGATCGGAATCAACGAGAGCCGCACGCACCAGCGCCGCGCGGCCTGTCAGGAGCAAGTGACCAAGATGGCCAACCGGCTGCAAGTGATCTATATCGAAGACGATGCGCTCGTGCGCCGGGCGAGCGTGCAGAGCCTTCAACTGGCGGGCTTCGACGTCGCCGGCTTCGAGTCGGCCGAGGCGGCCGAGAAGGCGATCGTCGCGGATACCGCCGGCGTGATCGTCAGCGACATCCGGCTGCCCGGCGCGAGCGGGCTCGACGTGCTCGCGCAGTGCCGCGAGCGCGTGCCCGACGTGCCGGTGATTCTCGTCACCGGGCACGGCGACATCTCGATGGCCGTCCAGGCGATGCGCGACGGCGCGTACGACTTCATCGAAAAGCCGTTCGCGGCCGAGCGCCTGATCGAGACGGTGCGCCGCGCGCTCGAGCGCCGCGAGCTCGTGCTCGAGAACCACGCGCTGCGGCGCGAGCTGGCCGGGCAGAACGTGGTCGCGCCGCGCATCATCGGCCGCAGCCCTGCGATCGAGCAGGTGCGCAAGCTGATCGCGAACGTCGCGCCCACCGACGCGTCGGTGCTGATCAACGGCGACACGGGCGCCGGCAAGGAACTGATCGCGCGCAGCCTGCACGAGCTGTCGCCGCGCCGCGACAAGCCGTTCATCGCGGTCAATTGCGGCGCGCTGCCCGAGCCGATGTTCGAGTCGGAGATGTTCGGCTACGAGCCCGGGGCGTTCACCGGTGCGGCGAAGCGGCGCGTCGGCAAGCTCGAATACGCGTCCGGCGGCACGCTGTTCCTCGACGAAATCGAAAGCATGCCGCTCGCGCTGCAGGTGAAGCTGTTGCGCGTGCTGCAGGACGGTGTGCTGGAACGGCTCGGCTCGAACCAGCCGATCCGCGTGAACTGCCGCGTGGTCGCGGCCGCGAAGGGCGACATGAGCGAACTGGTCGCGGCCGGCACGTTCCGGCGCGACCTGCTGTACCGGCTCAACGTCGTGACGATCGCGCTGCCGCCGCTCGCCGAGCGCCGCGAGGACATCGTGCCGCTGTTCGAGCACTTCATGCTCGATGCGGCCGTGCGCTACGGGCGGCCGGCGCCGGTGCTGACCGACCGGCAGCGCGCGAGCCTGATGCAGCGCGACTGGCCGGGCAACGTGCGCGAGCTGCGCAATGCGGCCGACCGCTTCGTGCTCGGCGTGGCCGACATGCCGCCGGAAACGGGTACGGGCGACGACGCCGACAACGACCAGACGCTGAAGGAGCGCATCGAGCAGTTCGAGCGCGCGGTGATCGCCGAGGCGCTGAACCAGACGGGCGGCGCGGTCGCCGCGACGGCCGACCGGCTGCATGTCGGCAAGGCGACGCTGTACGAGAAGATGAAGCGCTACGGGCTGTCGGCGAAAGGCGACACCGAGCGCTGAAAAGCAAACGGACCGCGGAACCGGGGTGCCCGGTCATGCGGTCCGTTGTTTTACCGAAAGAGGCGGTGCGGTGCGCGCCCCTTCGAATCCGATTCGGCGGCGCTCAGGCCGCGTTGCCGTCGAGCGCCTTCTTGAGCAGCGCGTCGAGTTCCGCGAATTGCGGCGCGCCGACGTAGCGCTTCAGGATCTTGCCGTCCTTGTCGACGACGAAGGTCGTCGGCGTGAGTTGCACGTTGCCGAACTGCTTCGCGACGCTGCCGTCGTCGAGCGCGACCTTGAACGGCAACTGGCGCGTCTGCGCATAGTTCGCGACGTACATCGGCGGATCGTAGTTCATCGCGACCGCGACGAATTCCAGCCCCTGGCCCTTGAAGCGATTGTAGGTGTCGACCATCTGCGGCATTTCCTGCATGCAGGTCGCGCAACTGGTCGCCCAGAAATTCACCAGATAGACCTTGCCTTTCAGGTCGCCGGCGGTCGAGACCTTCTGGCCCGACAGCAGCGTGAAGGTCGCGTCCGGCACGCTGGACTTGCCGTTGAACGCGAAGAAGCCGGCGACGGCGATCGCCGCGACGACGGCGGCCGCGACGATATAGCGGACGGGGCCGGTACTGCGGCGGGCGGGAGGCGTGGTGTTCATCTGGTGCTCTCGGAGTCGATGACGCGGATCGATGCAAAGGACGTCGAAATTCGGCGCTCATTTTAGCGCGAATGCGGCGTGTGCACCGGCGGCGGCCTCGCATCCCGGTTTTCAGGTTCGGCGGATAATGGCCGCTTTGCCTGCCGCGATCCACGCCATGCCGAAGGAAGTCATCGATTCGTTGCGCCCCCTTTTTCGCCCGCTGCGACACTTCGCCGCGCTGGCCTGCGTGAGCGCTGCGCTGGCCGCGTGCTCGCCGTCGTACGACTGGCGCACGCTGCACAACGATGCCGGCTACACGATCGACCTGCCGGCGAAGCCGACCGTCGAGGAGCAGCCGGTGGCGCTCGGCGGCACGTCGATGCCGATGCGGATGCAGGCCGCGCACGTCGACGGCGCGGTGTTCGCGGTCGGCACGCTGACGCTGCCGGACGACCGCGACGACACGCGCCGCACGGCACTCGACTTCCTGCGCGCGGGGCTGTCGCGCAACCTCGACGGCGCGCCGCAGACGGCCGCGGTGCCCGTGCCGCTCGCCGCCGGCGGCGCGGTGAACGGGCTCGAACTGCGTATCGCGGGGGCCGCCGCCGGCGGCGATCGCGCGCGCAAGACGATCGTCGCGCGGCTTGCCGCGCGCGGCCGGCACGCGTACCAGGCCGTCGTGATCGCCGACGGGCCGCTCGCGCAGGAGCAGCTGGACCAGTTTTTCGGCTCGTTCAAACTCGATTGACGACGGCCGGCGAGGGCGCTCCGACAGGCAACGGCAACTGAAAGTTCATTCGCAGCTTTCGACGCTAATCACCGGATTTTGCGAGGGTTTTTCGGCTATCCACAGCGCATGTGGATAACTTTGTTGAAAAGTCGCACGGATTTCCCGCAAAGCCGCGCCGGACGGCCCTCCGGCTCGTTTGGTCGCCCATTCGCCCTTTGAGAAAAATCAATCAAAACAACGGGATACGCATTCCGTCCGGCAAAGGCCGCGGCGAGCCGCGATCCGGGGCCGGATTAGGGGAATTGTGCATAAGTCAAGTCTTGACAGCCTGATTTTGTCCTCCCAGCGCGCTTACAGCGCCGTCAGCGCACGCCGGTAGCGGATCGCCTCGGCGATCTGCGCGGCCGTCGGCAACGGGTCGCCGGCCAGGTCGGCGATCGTCCGCGCGACTTTCAGCACGCGGAAATACGCGCGCGCCGACCACCCGAAGCGCTCGCCGGCCTCGCGCAGCAATCGCTCACCTTCGTCGGTGGGCCGGCACAGGTCGTCGGTTTCGCGGCCGCTCAGCATGTGATTCGTCTTGCCCTGCCGAGCGAGCTGCAGCGCACGCGCTTGCGCAACCCGGGCGGCCACCGACGCGCTCGGTTCGCCGGGCGCCGTCGCGCGGGTCGCGAGTTCCGCCGGCGACAGCGCGGGCAGATCGATCTGGATGTCGATGCGATCGAGCAGCGGCCCCGACAGCTTGCGCAGATAGCGGGCGGCCACGTCCGGCGAGCAGCGGCAGCGCCCGGACGGATCGCCATGCCAGCCGCACGGGCACGGATTCATCGCGGCGATCAGCTGGCATGCGGCGGGGAAGTCGGCCTGCTGGGCCGCGCGCGAGATCGTGATGCGGCCGGCTTCCAGCGGCTCGCGCAGCATTTCCAGCACGTGCCGGTCGAATTCCGGCAGTTCGTCGAGAAACAGCACGCCAAGGTGCGCAAGCGTGATTTCGCCCGGCTGCGGCGGATTGCGGCCGCCCACCAGCGCGGCGGCGCTCGACGAGTGGTGCGGCGCGCGGAACGGCCGGCGGCGCCACTGCGCGGGCGAGAAGCCGAGCCGGCTCGCGGACAGCAGCGCGGCCGAGGTCAGCGCCTCGTCGTCGGTCAGCGGCGGCAGCAGCCCGGCGAGGCGCGCGGCCAGCATGGACTTGCCGGCGCCGGGCGGGCCGACCATCAGCATGTGATGGCCGCCCGCAGCCGCCACTTCCAGCGCGCGCCGGGCGCCGCGCTGGCCGACGACGTCCGCGAGGTCGGGCGCGGCGGGTGCCGGCAGGCCGTCGAGGCAGGGCGCCGCGACCGGCGCGAGCCGCCCGTCCGGCGCATCGGCGAGGTGCGCGCACAGCGCGGGCAGGTCGCGTGCACCGAATACGGTCACGCCCGGCACGAGCGCGGCCTCGGCGGCGCTGTCGAGCGGCAGGTACAACTCGGGCGAGCGCGACGTCACGGTGCAAGCGCGCGTCTCGCCGGCATCCAGGCCCGGGCCGCCGGCGAGGCCCGCGCCGGATTCCTCCGCACGCCGGTCCCGCGCGGCGCCGCACGCCATCGCGAACGCGCCGCGCATCGGCCGCAGTGCGCCCGTCAGCGACAGCTCACCGGCGAATTCGCGGCCGGCCAGCGCGTCGGCCGGGATCTGGCCGTTCGCGGCGAGGATGCCGAGCGCGATCGGCAAATCGAAGCGGCCCGATTCCTTTGGCAGATCGGCCGGCGCGAGATTGACGGTGATGCGGCGCACCGGGAATTCGAACCCGCAGTTCTGCAGCGCGGCACGCACGCGCTCGCGGCTTTCGCGGACTTCGAGATCGGGCAGGCCGACGATCGAGAACGACGGCAACCCGTTGGCGAGATGGACTTCGACGGTGACGTCCGGCGCGCGGCCGGAGGCGGGCGCGCGACTGCGCACCACGGCGAGCGACATGGCGAGGCTCCTGTAAAAGCAGGCGGACGACGGCCGTTGGGGGCCGCATGCCGCGGGAATCGGAGGAATCGGGTGCGCGCTTGCCGGCGTGGCGCGGGGAAAGAACGAGGTGTTGCGGAACGACGAACTGCGAAGAGCGATGGACTGCGAAGAGCGGGGGTGCAGCGAAGAGCGGGGGTGCAGCGAAGAGCGGGGTGCAGCGAAGAACGACGGACGACGAAGCGTGGCGGAAGGTGGCGGGTGCGGGCCGCACGACGCGGCCCGCACCCGGGTAGAGCGTCAGGCCTGCGGGGCCGCGAGCTTCTGCTCGAGTTCGGCGACGCGCTTTTCGAGTTCCTCGAGGCGCACGCGGGTGCGGGCGAGCACCTGCGCCTGGGTGTCGAATTCCTCGCGCGTGACGAGATCGAGCTTCGAGAAGCCTTGCGACAGCATGGCCTTCACGTTGCGCTCGACGTCCTTGGCCGGCGAGTTTTTCAGCAAATCGCTGACGCGCGACTGCAGATCGTTGAAAACGTCGCTGGGTTGCTTCATGTGATTCCCCTTCCTTGCACAAAAAATGTGCATCTTCAGTTGCGTACGTGCCCATGATGCACGCATGACCGGAAATGGTGCGCGCGGGGCGCGAATTCCGGGCATGGCGCCCGCATGGGTGAATGGCCCGGCGATCCGGGACGTGCGTGCACTCTAGCAACGATCCTTTCGCCGCGCCAGCAAACCGGGCCATGTTGGCCATTCGGCCGGGCTTTTGCGCCTTACATCGCGGGATGCGACCCCGTTCCGGAGCCGTTCGAGACGGTGTTCGGGCCAACATGGCATGCGAGTTGCTGAGAAGAGTCCGTTACAACATTCCAACTCATTCGACGGGACAACCCAGCGAGAGGACTTCATGAAACTCATTACCGCAATCATCAAGCCGTTCAAGCTCGATGAGACGCGCGAGGCGCTGTCGGCGCTTGGCGTCTCCGGCATCACGGTGACGGAGGTGAAAGGGTTCGGGCGCCAGAAGGGGCACACCGAGCTGTACCGCGGCGCCGAATACGTGGTCGATTTCCTGCCGAAGATGAAGATCGAGGCGGCCGTGTCCGACGATCTCGTCGACCAGGCGGTGGAAGCGATCGAGCGGGCCGCGCGCACCGGCAAGATCGGCGACGGCAAGATCTTCGTCACGCCGATCGAACAGGTGATCCGGATTCGCACCGGGGAGACAGGCGCGGACGCGCTGTAACAGAACAGACAAGACAAGCGACAAGAGGAAACCCAAGATGCGAAAACTTCTGATGTCCCTGCTGATGGCCGGTTCGCTGATCGCGACCGGCGTCGGCTCCGCGCTCGCCGACGACGCGGCGTCCGCCGCGGCAGCTTCCGCGCCCGCCGCCACCGCTTCCGACGCGTCGGCTGCCGCTGCACCGGCCGCATCGGCGCCGGCCGCCGACGCATCCGCCGCTGCCGCACCGGCTTCGGGCACGGCCGACGCATCGGCTGCCGCCGCCGCGTCCGCGCCGGCCGCCCCGGCCGCGCCCACCGCCCCGTTCTCGGTCGATTCGTCGAAGATCAGCGCGGGCGACACGGCATGGATGCTGACGTCCACCGCGCTCGTGCTGTTCATGACGATCCCCGGCCTCGCGCTGTTCTACGCGGGCATGGTCCGCAAGAAGAACGTGCTCGCGACCGTGATGCAGAGCTTCGCGATCACCGCGGTGATCACGGTGCTGTGGACGGTGGTCGGCTACAGCCTCGCGTTCACGCCGGGCAACGGCTTCATCGGCGGCCTGTCGCGTGCGTTCCTGCACGGCATGAACTACATCAAGGGCGACAAGGCGACGACGCTGACCGTCAGCCATCTCGCGTCGACGATTCCGGAATCGGTCTACTTCGTCTACCAGATGACGTTCGCGATCATCACGCCGGCTCTGATCTGCGGCGCGTTCGCCGACCGGATGAAGTTCTCGGCGATGCTCGTGTTCATGACGCTCTGGTCGCTGATCGTCTATGTGCCGATCGCGCACATGGTGTGGGAGCCGACCGGCTGGCTGTCGGCCGACGGCGTGCTCGACTTCGCGGGCGGCACGGTGGTGCACATCAACGCCGGTATCGCGGGCCTCGTGTCGTGCCTCGTGCTCGGCAAGCGCGTCGGCTACGGCCGTGAATCGATGGCGCCGCACAACCTGGTGCTGACGATGATCGGTGGCTCGATGCTGTGGGTCGGCTGGTTCGGCTTCAACGCGGGCTCCGCGGTCGCGGCCGACGGCCGTGCTGGCTTCGCGATGCTGACCACGCAAGTGGCGACCGCCTGCGCGGCGCTCGGCTGGATGTTTGCCGAGTGGATCGCGAAGGGCAAGCCGTCGGTGCTCGGCATCGTGTCGGGCGCGGTCGCGGGTCTCGTGGCGATCACGCCGGCCGCCGGTTTCGTCGGCGTGGCGGGCGCACTGGTGATCGGTATCGCGGCGGGCGTCGTCTGCTTCTGGTCGGCTACCTGGCTCAAGTCCAAGCTCGGCTACGACGATTCGCTCGACGCGTTCGGCGTGCACGGCATCGGCGGGATTCTCGGCGCGCTGCTGACGGGCGTATTCGCGGTCAAGGACATCGGCGGCTTCGACGGCAGCCTGCTGCTGCAGGCCAAGGGCGTGCTGATCACGCTGGTCTACAGCGGCGTGCTGAGCTTCGTGCTGCTGAAGCTGATCGACCTGACGATCGGCCTGCGCGTGACCGAAGAGGAAGAGCGCGAAGGTCTCGACGTGATCCTGCACGGCGAGCACGTGGAATAAGTCACACGAATCAACGGCGGGCCGCCGCGACGACGGCGCCCGCCCCGAATGAGCGCAGCGACTTCGGCCCGCCTACCCGGCGGGCTTTTTTCTCCTGTCACCCGCTGCCGTAGCGGATAACCCTTCACTCTATCGGGTCAATAGCCGAAAAGTTCCTCGATATCCTTGCGAAGCCGGGAACAATCCCCAAATGGGCAAGGCAATTGCTCTACAATCTTCATTCTCCCGCTCGCGAGTGATTCATGGTTCCCCACCTCGTTACCGCGTTGAACGGTCCGCTGCTCGAACTCGAGCAGAAGATCCTCGACGCGACGCCTGCGATCGAACGCTGGTTCAGGCTCGAATGGCAGGAACACACCCCGCCGTTCTATTGTTCGGTGGACCTGCGCAATGCCGGCTTCAAGCTGGCGCCCGTCGACGCGAACCTGTTTCCCGGCGCGTTCAACAATCTGCCGTCCGAAGTGCTGCCGCTCGCCGTGCAGGCCGCGATGGCCGCGATCGAGAAGATCTGCCCGGACGCGAAGAATCTGCTCGTGATTCCCGAGCTGCCGACCCGCAACGCGTTCTACCTGGAAAACGTCGCGCGCCTCGCGACGATCATGCGCCAGGCCGGCCTGAACGTGCGCTTCGGCTCGCTCGACCCGAGCATCACCGACATGACGCCGATCACGCTGGCCGACGGCCAGAAGATCGTGCTCGAGCCGCTCGAGCGTTCGCAGCGCCGCCTCGGCCTGAAGAATTTCGATCCGTGCTCGATCCTGCTGAACAACGACCTGTCGGCCGGCATTCCGGCCGTGCTGGAGAACCTGCACGAGCAGTACCTGCTGCCGCCGCTGCACGCGGGCTGGGCCGTGCGCCGCAAGTCGACGCATTTCTCGTGCTACGACGACGTCGCGAAGAAGTTCGCGAAGATGGTCGGCGTCGATCCGTGGATGGTGAATCCGTATTTCGCGCACGTGGAAGGCGTCGACTGGCAGGCGCATGAAGGCGAGCAGGCGCTCGCCGACGCGATCGACGGCGTGCTGAAGAAGATCGCGCGCAAGTATCGCGAATACGGGATCAGCGAGAAGCCGTACGTCGTCGTGAAGGCCGACGCGGGCACCGCGGGCCGTGGCGTGATGACCGTGCACGACGCGGCGGAGATCGGCCGCATGACGAAGGCCGAGCGCGCGCAGATGGCCGAATCGAAAGCCGGCCTCGCGGTGCGCGACGTGATCGTGCAGGAAGGCGTCTACACGTTCGAGCGCGTCGGCGACGAAGTGGCCGAGCCCGTCGTGTACATGATCGACCGCTACGTGGTCGGCGGCTTCTACCGCACGCACGGCGGCCGCGAGCGCGACCAGAACCTGAACGCGCCCGGCATGCACTACGTGCCGCTCGGCTTCGAGCACACCGCGCTGCCGGATGCAGGCGCCAAGCCGGGCGCCGCGCCGCCGAACCGTTTCTACATGTACGGCGTCGTCGCGCGGCTGTCGCTGATCGCGTCGTCGATCGAACTGGAAAAGACCGATCCCGAAGCCATCCAGGTGTAACGGACCTTCGCTACGTACAGGACCCGCATGGACATTCTTTTTATCGCCGACCCGCTCGAGCATTTCAAGATCTACAAGGATTCGACCTACGCGATGATGGCGGAGGCCGCCCGGCGCGGGCATGCGGTGTACGCGTGCGAGCCGCGCCATCTCGCCTGGACGGGCTCGGCCGTCGAGGCCGACGTGCGGCGCATCACGTTCGTCGGCGAGCTGGACGACCTGCATCGCGACATCTGGTTCGAAGCGGGCCCGGTCGACGCGCGCCGTCTCGAATCGTTCGGCGCGGTGCTGATGCGCAAGGACCCGCCGTTCGACATGGAGTACGTGACGTCGACGTGGCTGCTCGAGCTGGCCGAGCGTGCGGGTGCGCGCGTGTTCAACAAGGCGCAGTCGATCCGCGACCATTCGGAGAAGCTCGCGATCGGCGAGTTTCCGCAGTTCGTCGCACCGACGCTCGTCACGCGCGACGCGAAACGGTTGCGCGCGTTCCACGCCGAGCATGGCGACGTGATCCTGAAGCCGCTAGACGGAATGGGCGGGATGGGCGTGTTCCGCGTGAAGCCGGACGGCATGAACCTCGGCTCGATCGTCGAGATGCTGAGCCACGACGGCACGCGCTCGGTGATGGCGCAGAAGTTCATTCCCGAGATCAAGGCCGGCGACAAGCGCATCCTGCTGATCGGCGGCGAGCCGGTGCCGTATTCGCTCGCGCGGATTCCGCAGGGCAGCGAGGTGCGCGGCAATCTCGCCGCGGGCGGGCTCGGCGTCGCGCAGCCGCTGACGACCCGCGACCGCGAGATCGCCGACACGCTCGGGCCCGTGCTGGCGTCGCGCGGGCTGCTGCTGGTCGGGCTCGACGCGATTGGCGACTGGCTGACCGAGGTGAACGTCACGAGCCCGACGTGCTTCCGCGAGATCATGGAGCAGACGGGCTTCGACGTCGCCGCGATGTTCATTGACGCGCTGGAGCGCGCGGCCGCGTAGGCCCGACCCGTTTCCCGCGCAACCCCGGCGGCGGCCGCGCAGGTCCCCCGTCGCCGGAGCAGCTTGACCGGCCTGCTACAATGCCCGCTTGCCCGGTGCCGTGATCGGCGCACCGAAGGCCCGGCGGTCGGGCCGACACTGTTGCAAGGCTGAACATGAAACGTTCTCCACACTCGCTACGCTCATTGCCCCGCCGCGGGGTATCGGCCCGCCAGGGGCGGCCGGGAGCGATCTGACATGGCCGGAATCCTGATCATCGCGCACGCTCCGCTCGCCACCGCGCTGCGGGACTGCATCGCGCACATCTACGGCGGCGTGCCCGCCCGCATCGGCTGCATCGACGTGACGGCGGACAGCGATCCGGCCCAGGTGATGGCCTTCGCGCACGCGGAACTCGCGCGGCTCAAGGAAGAGAACGGCGTGGTCGTGCTGACCGACATGTACGGCGCGACGCCCGCGAACATCGCGGGCCAGCTCGCGAAGCTCGACAACGTGCGCGTGCTGGCCGGCGTGAACCTGCCGATGCTCGTGCGGGCCGTCTGCTACCGCACCGTGCCGCTCGACAAGCTGGTCGACAAGGCGCTGTCCGGCGGCGCGAAGGGTGTCCACGAGGTGTCGGCCGGCACGCCGCCGCCGCCGTCGGAGACCGGCTGCGGCCAGTGCGCGCCGATTCCGCCCGAACCGCAGCCGCGCACCGAATCGCACTGACCGCTCCGTTTTAGACTGACCCGCCGACGCCCGTCGCCGGCGGCCTCGACCGACCCGACCGAGAATCATGCTTCAACAAGAAACCACCATCGTCAATAAATTGGGGCTCCATGCGCGCGCATCGGCCAAGCTTACGCAACTGGCCGGCAACTTCCAGTCGGAAGTCTGGATGACACGCAACGGGCGCAAGATCAATGCGAAGAGCATCATGGGCGTGATGATGCTGGCGGCCGGCATCGGCAGCACCGTGACGATCGAGACGGAAGGGCCCGACGAGCGGGAAGCGATGGATGCGCTGCTGAAGCTGATCGCCGACAAGTTCGGCGAAGGCCAGTGATCGCCACGCGGAATCATTGCCGTTTCCAGTCAGAATGCCGCGGATGTCGCGGCATTTTTTTCGTCGGAAGCATTGATGCGGAATGCGCAATGCTGCGCTGCATGCAGTCAGCAGGGAGTCGCGGAATTTATAATCGCTAACCGGGGTCATAAGCGCATCGCAGCAGTGTGCCGCGGCTTTACTTGTACAGAGGAGGTGCGCGTGTCCTTCACGCTGCATGGCATTCCCGTCTCACGAGGTATCGCGATCGGGCGAGCGTATCTGATCGCGCCGGCGGCGCTCGACGTCGCCCATTACCTGATCGAGGCCAACCGGACCGACGCCGAAGTGGAGCGATTCCGCACGGCGCTCGACGTCGTGCGCCGCGAGCTCGAAGCGCTGCGCGCCGACCTGACCGACGATACCCCGAGCGAAGTCGGTGCATTCATCGACGTCCACACGATGATCCTGAGCGACGAGATGCTCGTGCAGGAAACCATCGACCTGATCCGCACGCGCCGCTACAACGTCGAATGGGCGCTGACCGAGCAGCTCGAACTGCTGACGCGCCATTTCGACGACATCGAGGACGAATACCTGCGCGAGCGCAAGGCCGACATCGAGCAGGTGGTCGAGCGCGTGCTGAAGGCGCTCGCCGGTGCGCCGTCCGCGTCGCAGGCGCTTGACGGCGCGGCCAGGAACGGCACGAACGACATGATCGTCGTCGCGCACGACATCGCGCCGGCCGACATGATGCAGTTCAAGACGCAGTCGTTCCAGGCGTTCGTCACCGATCTCGGCGGACGCACGTCGCACACGGCGATCGTCGCGCGCAGCCTCGGCATTCCGGCCGCGGTCGGCGTGCAGCATGCGAGTTCGCTGATCCGCCAGGACGACCTGATCATCGTCGACGGCGACCAGGGCATCGTGATCGTCGATCCGGCGCCGATCGTCCTCGAGGAATATTCGTACCGCCAGTCCGAGAAGCTGCTGGAGCAACGCAAGCTGCAGCGCCTGAAGTTCTCGCCGACGCAAACGCTGTGCGGCACGAAGATCGACCTGTACGCGAACATCGAGCTGCCCGACGACGCGAAGGCGGCCGTCGAGGCCGGCGCGGTCGGCGTCGGCCTGTTCCGCTCCGAGTTCCTGTTCATGCACGAGAAGGAGATGCCGGAAGAGGAGGAGCAGTTCGCCGCGTACAAGCGGGCCGTCGAGTGGATGAAGGGCATGCCGGTGACGATCCGCACGATCGACGTCGGCGCCGACAAACCGCTCGAGGCGCTCGACGAAGGCTACGAAACGGCGCCGAACCCGGCGCTCGGGCTGCGCGCGATCCGCTGGAGCCTGTCCGAGCCGCAGATGTTCCTCACGCAGTTGCGCGCGATCCTGCGCGCGTCCGCGTTCGGCCAGGTGAAGATCCTGATCCCGATGCTCGCGCACGCGCAGGAGATCGACCAGACGCTCGACCTGATCCGCGAGGCGAAGCGGCAGCTCGACGACGCGGGGCTCGCATACGATCCGAACGTGCGCCTCGGCGCGATGATCGAGATCCCGGCCGCGGCGATCGCGCTGCCGCTGTTCCTGAAGCGCTTCGATTTCCTGTCGATCGGCACGAACGACCTGATCCAGTACACGCTCGCGATCGATCGCGCCGACAACGCGGTCGCGCACCTGTACGACCCGCTGCATCCGGCCGTGCTGCACCTGATCGCGTACACCTTGCGCGAGGCGAAGCGCGCGGGCGTGTCGGTGTCGGTGTGCGGGGAGATGGCGGGCGACCCGGCGCTCACGCGCCTGTTGCTCGGGATGGGGCTCACCGAGTTCTCGATGCACCCGAGCCAGTTGCTCGTCGTGAAGCAGGAGATCCTGCGCGCGCACCTGAAGGCGCTCGAGAAGCCGACGGCCGACGTGCTGGCCGCGTTCGAGCCGGAGGAAGTGCAGGCGGCGCTGCAGCGGCTGGCGGTCGCCGAGCCGCGGGCGGACGCGGCCGCGTAGGCGTTTTCGGCGTCGCTAACTGTAGCGAAGTGTCACGCATGGGCCGTTTGGCGCATGCCCGTCGCGCGTCAGTGCCGGTCCCCGCATACGGGGCAGTCGGCCTGGCGCGCGATTTTCATCGTCGTCCATTCCATCCGCAGCGAATCGAGCATCATCAGCCGCCCGTTGAGCGTCTTGCCGATGCCGCCGATCACGCGCAGCGCCTCGGCCGCCTGCATCGCGCCGATGATCCCGACGGTGGGCGCGAACACGCCCATCGTCGAGCACGCGACTTCCTCGAACGGCTGGTCTTCCGGAAACACGCACGCATAGCAGGGCGCGGCCGCGTCGCGGAAGTCGAACGTGCTGATCTGGCCGTCGAAGCGCAGCGCGGCGCCCGACACGAGCGGCACGCCGTGCGCGACGCACGCGCGGTTGATCGCATGCCGCGTCGCGAAGTTGTCGGTGCAGTCGAGCACGACGCTCGCGTGCGGCACGTGTGCGTCGAGCCACGCGTCGTCGACGCGTTCCGCGACCGCGTTCACCGTCACCTCGGGGTTCAGCTGCGCGAGCGTGTCGCGTCCCGATTCGACCTTGCTGCGGCCGACCGATGCCGTCACGTGCAGGATCTGCCGCTGCAGGTTCGTGAGGTCGACCGTATCGGCGTCGACGAGCGTGAGCGTGCCGACCCCCGACGCCGCGAGATACATCGCGGCCGGCGAGCCGAGGCCGCCCGCGCCGACGACGATCGCATGCGCGTCGAGAAAGCGCTGCTGCGCCTCGATGCCGATCTCGTCGACGAGGATGTGGCGGGAGTAGCGAAGGAGTTGATCGTCGTTCATGGGGAGTCGTGAGCGAGGCGGGCGGACGTTCGTTATTTTAGGCGCGCATGAAAAACGGGCCATCGCGGTCTTCCCGCGATGGCCCGTTGGATGCCGGCTGGCGCTTACTTTGGCGCGGATGCCGGCTTCGGTGCGGAAGCCGGCTTCGCGGCGCTGGCGCCCGATGCCTTCGCGGCTGCCTTGGCGGCCGGGCTCTTCGCCGTGCTCTCGGCGAGCAGCGACTTCGATTCCTGGACCGGCTTGCCTTCGAGCTTGTTGAGCGCCTGCTGCATCATGAAGTCGTCGGCGCTGCCGAACTCGATCGGCTTGCGATCGCGATCCTTCTGGCGCTGCTCCGGCGTCTTCTTGTCGTTCTGCTCTTCGAGAACGCGCAGCTGATCCATCCGGCGCTGCTCGCGCTCTTCCTGTTCCTTCTTCTCGTTCGGATCCTGCGTGTTCGCGAGGTGGTTCGTGTAGTCGACCTCGCGCGTCACGAGCACGTCGTCCGGATCGCCGTCCGCGTACTGATCGACCGGCACGTCCGGCGTGATGCCCTTGTTCTGGATCGAACGGCCGCTCGGCGTGTAGTAGTACGCGGTGGTCAGGCGCAGCGCGGTGTCGGCCGTCATCGGGCGGACCGTCTGCACCGAACCCTTGCCGAACGTCGTCTTGCCCATGATCTGTGCGCGCTTCGAATCCTGCAACGCACCGGCGACGATTTCCGACGCGGACGCCGAATATGCGTTCGTCAGCACGATCATCGGCACGGTCTTGAAGACCGGCGGCAGGTTCTTCAGCGGATCGCCGTCGAAGGACGGCAGGCGATAGTTGTCGTACGTATCGCGGTAGACCTGCTTCGAATCGGGGATCTGGCCGTTGGTCGACACGACGACCGAGTCGGGCGGCAGGAACGCGCCGGCCACGCCGACCGCGCTCTGCAGCAGGCCGCCGCCGTTGTTGCGCAGGTCGAGGATGAGGCCCTTCAGGTTCGGCTGCTGGCGCGCGATGTCCTGCAGCTTCTGCGCGAGATCGGGCGTCGTGCGCTCCTGGAAGCTCGTGATGCGGACATACGCGTAGCCCGGGTCGAGCATCTTCATCTTCACGCTCTGGACCTTGATGATCGCGCGCGTGACCGTGACCGGGAACGTGCGGTCGTCGCTCTTGCGGAAGATCGTCAGCGTGACCTTGGTGCCCGGCTCGCCGCGCATCTGCTTGACGGCCTTGTCGAGCGTCATGCCGCGCACCGGCTTGTCGTTGATGCGCGTGATCAGGTCGCCCGGACGGATGCCGGCGCGGAACGCGGGGGTGTCCTCGATCGGCGAGATCACCTTGACGAGGCCGTCTTCCTGCGAGATCTCGATGCCGAGGCCCGCGAAGCGGCCCTTCGTCTGCTCCTGCAGTTCGTCATAGTCGGTCTTGTCGAGGAACGACGAGTGCGGATCGAGGCTCGACACCATGCCCTTGATCGCCGCCGTCAGCAGCTTCTTGTCGTCGACCGGTTCGACGTACTCGCGCTTGATCTGCCCGAATACTTCCGCGAACAGGCGGAGCTGGTCGAGGGGAAGCGGCGCCGTGGCGGTCTGCTCGGCCGATGCGGAAACCTGCAGCGTGGCGAACACGCCCGTGGCGAGGCCCGCGGCAATCAGGCCGATGTTCTTCAAATTCATTCGCATAGAGAGTCTGGTGCGGTCGGGAAGCGCGTGGCGGTAGCGGGGATGTAGCGGACAAGTATAACTGTTCGTCCGATAACTCAGTGGAACGGCGCGAAAAGCGTCGAAAAGGCCGCAGAGGCCCCGGCGGGGCACCGCCAGGCGCGCTGCGGGGTTCGAAAGCGGGTTCGACCGCAGCGGGGCCGGGAAGGTTCGCGCGGCGTGCGGGCCGGGGCCCGGCACGCCGCGCCGGAACGCGGCCTGCTCGCCGCGCCGGGCGTCAGCCCGCCTTGCCCTGCTTCGCGACGGCGGCCTGCGCCTGCGCGATCGCGTCCTGGTCGCCGAGGTAATAGTGCTTGATCGGCTTCAGGTTCTCGTCGAGTTCATACACGAGCGGTACGCCGTTCGGGATGTTCAGGCCGACGATGTCGCTGTCCGAGATGCCGTCGAGGTACTTGATCAGCGCGCGCAGCGAGTTGCCGTGCGCGGCGATCAGCACCTGCTTGCCGGCGCGCACCGCCGGCGCGATCGACTCGTTCCACAGCGGCAGCACGCGCGCGACCGTGTCCTTCAGGCACTCGGTGAGCGGCAGTTGCTCGCGCGGCACCTTCGCGTAGCGCGGGTCGTTGAACGGCGCGCGCTCGTCGGTCGGCTCGAGCGCGGGCGGCGGCGTGTCGTAGCTGCGGCGCCACACGAGCACCTGCTCGTCGCCGAACTTCGCGGCCGTTTCCGCCTTGTTCAGGCCCGACAGCGCGCCGTAGTGGCGCTCGTTCAGGCGCCACGAGTGGACGACCGGCAGGTACATCAGGTCCATCTTGTCCTGCACGTGCCACAGCGTGCGGATCGCGCGCTTGAGCACCGACGTGTACGCGATGTCGAACGTGTAGCCGGCCTCCTTGAGCAGTTCGCCGGCCTGGTAGGCCTCGTTGCGACCCTGTTCGGTCAGGTCGACGTCGACCCAGCCGGTGAAGCGGTTTTCCTTGTTCCACGTCGATTCGCCGTGGCGGATGAGAACGAGTTTGTACATGGATCTTGCGGTCGGTAGTGATGGGAAGCGGGGCGCGCCGCACGGGACCGAACCGGGGCCCGACATCGCGCAAGACGGTTATTTTATAATGGCGGGATTGTCCTCATCCGATTTCTCTTTTTCCGGCGGCATTCCGTGACGTTCTTTACCAATTACACGAACCTGGCCCTTATCGCGATCCTGCTGGTTTCCGGCGGCCTGCTGGCATGGCCGGCCCTGCGCCGCGGCCGCGGCGGGCTGTCGGCTGCGGAAGCGACGCAGCTCATCAATCGCCGCAACGCGGTCGTGATCGACCTGCGTGCCGCCGCCGATTTCGCCGCCGGCCACCTGCCGTCGGCGCGCCAGGTCGCGGCGGGCGAGATCGGCGCGAAAATTGCGCAGGTCGCGAAGAACAAGAGCACCCCGGTGCTGCTCGTCTGCCAGAATGGCCAGCAGTCGCAGAAGGCGGCGCGCGAGGTCGAGGCGGCGGGCTACGCCGAGGTGCACGTGCTCGAAGGCGGCGTGGCCGCCTGGCAGCAGGCCGGGATGCCGGTCGTCAAACAAGGAGTGGCGAAGTGAACAAGGTTTTGATGTACAGCACGCAGGTGTGTCCGTATTGCATGCAGGCCGAGCGCCTGCTGAAGCTGCGCGGCGTCGAGCAGATCGAAAAGGTGCTGATCGATCGCGATCCGGCCCGCCGCGAGGAAATGATGACGCGCACGGGGCGCCGCACGGTGCCGCAGATCTATATCGGCGACACGCACGTCGGCGGCTACGACGATCTGTCGAAGCTCGACCGCGAAGGCGGCCTCGTGCCGCTTCTGCAAGCGGCCTGATTAGGGCAGAATGGCCGCCGGCCGCGCCGCGGGTCGGGCGCGCAGGATTCATCCGTGGCGGCCGGCGAACAGCCGGACCGCCCCGTCACCACTTTTAGGGAAACACCATGTCCGACGTCGAAAACCAACCGTTCTTCAACATCCAGCGCGTCTACCTGAAGGATATGTCGCTCGAGCAGCCGAATTCGCCGGCGATCTTCCTCGAGCAGGACATGCCGTCGGTTGAAGTCGAAGTCGACGTCAAGGCCGACCGTCTCGCGGAAAGCGTGTTCGAAGTCGTCGTGTCGGGTACCGTCACCGCGAAGGTGAAGGACAAGGTCGCATTCCTGATCGAAGCGAAGCAGGCTGGCATTTTCGACATCCGCAACATTCCGGACGAACAGCTCGATCCGCTCGTCGGCATCGCATGCCCGACGATCCTGTTCCCGTACCTGCGCTCGAACATCGCCGACGCGATCACGCGCGCCGGCTTCCCGCCGATCCACCTCGCGGAAATCAACTTCCAGGCGCTGTACGAGCAGCGTCTCGCGCAGCTTCAGCAGCAAGCCGGCGCCGCAGCAGGCGCACCGAACGGCGCGCCGAATGGCACGACGCTGAACTGACGTTTCACTCCGGACCGGTGCTGGGTATGAAAGTAGCCGTTCTCGGCGCCGGTGCCTGGGGCACCGCGCTCGCGGGCCATCTGGCCGCGCGGCACGATACGCTTCTGTGGGCGCGCGACGCCGCGCTCATCGCCGGGCTGCAGGCCCGGCACGAAAATTCCCGCTATCTGGACGGCATCGCGCTGCCTGACGCGCTGCGCTACGACGCCGATCTCGGCGCCGCGCTCGCGCATGGCGCCGCGGACGACGCGCTGTGCGTGATCGCCGCGCCGGTGGCCGGGCTGCGCACGCTGTGTCACGCGATGCGCGACGCGGGCTATGTGCCCGCGCACGTCGTCTGGGTCTGCAAGGGCTTCGAGGCCGACACGCATCTGCTGCCGCATCAGGTGATCGCGGCCGAACTGCCCGAACAGCAGAGCAACGGCGTGCTGTCGGGCCCGAGCTTCGCGCGCGAGGTCGGACAGTCGTTGCCCGTCGCATTGACGGTGGCCAGCGCGTCGGCCGAATGCCGCGAGCGCACGCTCGCCGCGTTCCATCACGGCGCGATGCGGATCTATACGGGCGACGACGTGGTCGGCGTCGAGGTCGGCGGCGCGGTGAAGAACGTGCTGGCGATCGCGACCGGCATTTCCGACGGCCTCGGCCTCGGGCTGAACGCGCGCGCCGCGCTGATCACGCGCGGCCTCGCCGAAATGTCGCGGCTCGGCGTGGCGCTCGGCGGCCGCGCGGAAACCTTCACGGGCCTCACGGGCCTCGGCGACCTGATCCTCACCGCGACGGGCGACCTGTCGCGCAACCGCACGGTCGGGCTGCAACTGGCGGCCGGCCGCACGCTGAACGACATCCTCGGCGCGCTCGGCCACGTGGCCGAAGGCGTGCGCTGCGCGCAGGCCGTGCTGGCGCTCGCGCGCGCGCAGTCGATCGATATGCCGATCACGCAAGCCGTGTGCGGCGTGCTGTTCGATGGCATCGCACCGCGCGACGCCGTCAGCGGCCTGCTGCGCCGCGACGCACGCGCCGAGTAGCACGGGCCGGGTTCGCCCGGCACGGTTGCGCCGGGCGCGCGGCGCCAAAGCGGACTACGCTTGAACAGTCTTCGGCGTTCCGCGAGGTTGTCATGCTGCAGATCCATTCCACCACGCTCGATGCGCAGGTCGTCGACATCACGACGCTCGATGTCGATGCGATCGTCAACGCCGCGAACGGTTCGCTGCTCGGCGGGGGCGGCGTCGACGGCGCGATTCACCGCGCGGCCGGCCCCGGCCTGCTCGCCGAGTGCCGCACGCTCGGCGGGTGCGACACCGGCGACGCGAAGCTCACGCGCGGCCACGGGTTGCCGGCGCGCTACGTAATCCACGCGGTCGGGCCGGTCTGGTACGGCGGCGCGCGCGGCGAGGCCGAGCTGCTCGCGTCGTGCTACCGGCGCGCGATCGAGCTGGCCGAAGAGGTTGCCGCGACGTCGATCGCGTTTCCGGCGATCAGTTGCGGCGTCTACCGCTATCCGGCCGAAGCCGCCGTCGACATCGCGGTCGGCACCGTCGTCGAGATGCTCGCGCAGGCGCCGAACCTAGCACGCGTGGTGTTCGCGTGCTTTTCCCCCGACATCTACGACCTGTACCGCGCGCGGCTCGCGCGGACCTGACGCGTTCGGCGCCGCGGGCTACACCCGGCGGGCGTCAGGCGCCGCCTTCGAAGCCGGCCTGGCGCCACGCCTCGAACACGACCACCGCGACCGTGTTCGACAGGTTCAGGCTGCGGTTGTCCGGCCGCATCGGCAGGCGCACGCGCTGCTCGTTCGGGAAGCGTTCGAGCAGTTCGGCCGGCAGGCCGCGCGTTTCCGAGCCGAACACGAACCAGTCGCCGGGCAGGAACGCATGATCGTGGAAGCGGCCCGAGCCGCGCGTCGTGAACGCGAACATCCGCGCGGGATCGGGCGTTTCGGCGGCGACGAACGCATCCCAGTCGCGGTGCACGCGCATCTGCGCATACTCGTGATAGTCGAGGCCGGCGCGGCGCATCCGCGCGTCGTCGAGCGGAAAGCCGAGCGGCTCGATCAGGTGCAGATGCGCGCCGGTGTTCGCGCACAGGCGGATCACGTTGCCGGTGTTCGGCGGAATTTCGGGGGCGACGAGAACGACGTTGAACATGTTTCGGTTTGGCTGGGGCGGCCGGAGCGGCGCAATGCGCGTGCATCCGGCTGGCCGGTTCGTGACGGCCGCATGCGGGCGGCCTCTCTATCTAATTAATCCCTGGCGGTGCGCAGCGCAACCAGATTCGTCACGCGCGCGGCGCCCGCCGCCTTCAGCGCCTGCGCGGCCGCCGCGAGCGTCGCGCCGGACGTCATCACGTCGTCGACGAGCGCGATGTGGCGGCCGGCGACGCCGCCTGCCACCGCGAAAGCCGCCATCACGTTGTCGCGTCGTGCGTGCCGATCGAGCCGCGACTGCGGCGCGGTGTCGGCGACGCGCGTGAGCAAGGCTGCCTCCGCTGGCACGCCGAGCCGGCGCGCCAGCGGACGCGCGATCGCCCACGCCTGGTTGTAGCCGCGCGCGACGAGCCGCCGGTGCGACAGCGGTACCGGCGCGACGAGGTCGAAGCCCCCCGCGCCGCGCGTATCGTCGACCAGCCGTGCAAGCCGGGCTGCGAATTCACCACCGAGCGCGAGCTGTGCGTGAAATTTCAGGCCGCGCGCGAGCCCGTCGAGCGGCGCGCGGTAATCGGCAAGCGCGAGCGTCGCGTCGAACGGCGGCGGCGCGGTGCGGCACGCGTCGCACTGGTACAGGCCCGCGCGGCCGGCGCCGAGGCGACCGCCGCCGGCCGATCGCGCGTGTCCGACACCGAGCGGCAGCGCGCAGACCTCGCAGCGCAACTGCGCTTCATTCCAGTACGCGGCATCGCAGGCGCCGCAAATCACGGCGTGTGACAAATTGCCGCATAACGCGCAGCGATTCGGCAACGTGGCGGCGGCGACGCGCACGGCCAGCGTTCGAACCTGCGACAAAACGACGCGCAACGTGCGCTCGGCGGAACCGCGGACCATCGCAACACTCCTGGCACGCCGCCTCAATGAAGCTTGCGAGGCGAGCGAGTATACTTCGGGCTCTTCGCCAGTGTGCCCGACATGTCCCCAGCTTCGACTTCAACCGGCCGTCCGGCCAATGACACCAGGCGCCTGCGGCGGATCTTCGATCGCCGTGCCGCCACGTTCGATGCGGTTGCGTTCCTGCCGCGCGAGATCGCGCAGCGGATGAACGAGCGCCTCGAATACATCAAGGTGAGCCCCGCGGCCGTGCTCGATGCGGGCTGCGGCCCGGGCGACGACCTGCCGGCGCTGCGCGCGCGTTTTCCCGAAGCGCCGGTGTTCGGCGTGGACCTGTCCGGCGCGATGCTCGCGCGGGCCGGTCAGCGTGAAGTCGAGCAGACCACCTGGCGCCGCTGGCTGCCGGCGTCGCTCGGCCGGGCGCTGGGCCAGCGCGGCCCGCGCGTCGCGCAGGCCGATTTCGCCGCACTGCCGTTCCCGGGCGGCGCGTTCGACCTGATCTGGTCGAATCTCGCGCTTCACTGGCATTCGCGTCCCGATACCGTCTTCCCCGAATGGCAGCGCGTGCTGCGCGTGAACGGGCTGCTGATGTTCAGCACGCTCGGCCCCGACACGCTGCGCGAACTGCGCGCGGCCTGCGCGGACGCCGAAGCGGCGCTCGGCATCGCCCCGCCCGCCGCCCGCGTGATCGATTTCGTCGACATGCACGACCTCGGCGACATGCTCGTCGAGAGCGGCTTCGAGATTCCCGTGATGGACCAGGAAGTGCTGACCGTCACCTACAAGTCCCCCGATTCCCTGCTGGCCGACGTGCGCCGCTGGGGCGCCTATCCGTTCGAGCGGGCGACGCCGCAGCACGCGACGCGGCGCTTTCGCGCGGCGCTCGGCGACGCGCTGGACGCGCGCCGGCGCGAGGACGGCACGATTCCGCTGACGTTCGAGGTGATCTACGGCCACGCGTGGAAGGCCGTGCCGCGCACGACCGCCGAAGGGCACGGGATCGTGCGCATCGAGGACATCGGCAAGGGGCGTCCGAAGAATCGGTAAAGCGGTAAAGAGGGGTTTTGTTATGTCTGAAATTAGCGGCGCAAAGCGGGGTCGAATTGGCGGCCAAAACGGCCGGAAAGCTTGTCGCGCTTGGCTTGGCGGGCGATAGGCGCTTGCTTGTGGATGCCATTGAACCCGCCTATAATGCGTCAGCTTGTCGTCCCGGGGTCCCCGCAATACGGGGCGACGAGTCCGATGCAGGCATGCATCGCATGCCATTCGCGTGAGGCGGCGATGGAAGCAGCGAGGGTTTTGGCGGAGACGGCGGACAGCGAACCGGTCCTCGAAGACTGGCTCATGAAACGCAACTGTTCGGTGTCGCCACGCCAGTTCGTGCTGTTTTACGCGTCGCTCGCGGGCTTCTCGCTGGCGATCGCGGCGTTGCTGTTGTGGAGAGGGGTCTGGCTCGTCATGCCCTTTACCGGAATCGAGTTGCTGGCGGTGGGTGTCGCATTTGCGATCTATGCTCGCCATGCGGTCGATTACGAGCGCATCAGGCTGTTTCCGCACCGGCTCGTGATCGAGCGGATGGATGCGGAGCGGCTCACGCAGATCGAATTCAACCCGCGCTGGGTGCGGGTCGAGCCGGGTGCGACGCCACGCGATCCGATTCGGCTGGTATCGCGCGGGCAGACCGTCGTAATCGGGCAGCATCTCGCGCAGTACAAGCGTGCGCAGTTCGCCGACGAGCTGCGCGTGTCGCTCAGGCGCTGCGGCTGACGAGGCGCGGTCATTGGCCGGACGAGGCTGGTGGCTTGCGACGGGGGAGGGTTTGAATGGAAATTTTGGGTAAGGATGCTATGAAAACAATCAAGCGAGCCCTCACGGGCGTGCTGGCATGCAGCGGATTGCTCTTTGCCGGTGCGGCCCTGGCGGTCGGTGATAGCCCGGGCGGCCCCCGTGTCAACGAGATCAACTTTCAGCCGCCTGTCACGAAGATCGCCGAGGAGCTCTACGATCTCCACACGATGATGCTGATCCTGTGTACGGTGATCTTCGTCGGCGTGTTCGGCGTGATGTTCTATTCGATCTTCGCGCACCGCAAATCCAAGGGCCACAAGGCCGCCAATTTCCATGAAAGCACGACCGTCGAGATCATCTGGACGATCGTGCCGTTCGTCATCGTCGTGCTGATGGCGCTGCCGGCGACGAAGGCCGTCGTCGCGATGAAGGACACGACGAACGCCGATCTCACGATCAAGGTCACCGGCTACCAGTGGAAGTGGGGCTACGACTACGTGAAGGGCCCGGGCGAGGGCATCGGCTTCCTGTCGACGCTGACCACCCCGCGCGACGAAGTGATGGGCAAGAAGCCGATCACCGACACCTATCTGCAGGAAGTCGACAACCCGCTCGTCGTGCCGGTCAACAAGAAGATCCGCATCATCACGACCGCCAACGACGTCGTCCACTCGTGGTACGTGCCCGCGTTCGGCGTGAAGCAGGATGCGATCCCCGGCTTCGTGCGCGATACGTGGTTCAAGGCCGACAAGGTCGGCACGTTCCGCGGTTTCTGTACCGAGCTGTGCGGCAAGGAGCACGCGTACATGCCGGTCGTCGTCGAAGTCCTGTCGGACGACGACTACGCGAAGTGGGTCAGCGCGCAGAAGGCGAAGCTGGCCAGCGCGGCGGTCGACCCGAACAAGGTCTACACGATGGCCGAACTCGTCGCGCACGGCGAGGAAGTCTACAAGGCGAACTGCGCGGCCTGCCACCAGGTGAACGGCAAGGGCCTCGGCGCGTTCCCGGCGATGGACGGCAGCCCGATCGTGAACGGCCCGATCGCCGCGCACGTCGAGCGCGTGCTGCACGGCAAGGGCGCGATGCCGTCGTGGGCGTCGCTGTCGGACCTCGACATCGCTTCGGTCGTCACGTACGAACGCAACTCGTGGGGCAACCACAAGAACGACCTGCTGCAGCCGAAGCAAGTGGCTGACGCACGCAACGGCAAGCTGCCGGAAGACACGGCGGGCGCGGCAACGGCAGCGGCCCCGGCAGAAGCGGCTTCGGCACCGGCGCAAGCCGCGTCGGGCGCCGAGCAGCCGGCGGCAGCGGCATCGGCCGCGCTGTCGACGATCTACTTCGAGACGGGCAAGAGCGTGCTGCCGGCCGACGCGAAGGCGGCGATCGCCGCCGCGGCCGACTATGCGAAGGCACATCCGGACGCGAAGCTCGCGCTGTCGGGCTTCACCGACAAGACGGGCTCGGCCGACGCGAACGCCGAACTGGCGAAGCATCGCGCGCAGGCCGTGCGCGATGCGCTGAAGGCAGCAGGCGTGGCGGAAGACCACATTATTCTCAAAAAGCCGGAAACGATCACGGGCGGGGCTGACGCGAAGGAAGCCCGGCGTGTCGAGATCGGCCCGGCGGCTTGACGTGTCGCTGAGTTAGTCGACGTATTCGCATTAGGAGATTCTCATGTCTAGCATCGGGCACGACGTAGCCGCGGACCACGCGCACGACGACCACGCGCACGAAGCCCCGCACGGCTGGCGTCGCTGGCTGTTCGCCACCAACCACAAGGACATCGGTACGCTGTACCTGCTGTTCTCGTTCATCATGTTCCTGTCGGGCGGCGTGATGGCGCTCGGCATCCGTGCCGAGCTGTTCGAGCCGGGCCTGCAGATCATGCGTCCGGAGTTCTTCAACGAACTCACGACGATGCACGGCCTGATCATGGTGTTCGGCGCGATCATGCCGGCGTTCGTCGGCTTCGCGAACTGGATGATTCCGCTGCAGATCGGCGCATCCGACATGGCGTTCGCGCGGATGAACAACTTCAGCTTCTGGCTGCTGCCGGTCGCGGCCGTGCTGCTGGTCGGCTCGTTTTTCGCGCCGGGCGGCGCGACGGCCGCCGGCTGGACGCTGTACGCACCGCTGTCGACGCAGATGGGCCCGGGCATGGACTTCGCGATCTTCGCGGTCCACATCATGGGCGCATCGTCGATCATGGGCGGGATCAACATCGTCGTGACGATCCTGAACATGCGCGCACCGGGCATGACGCTGATGAAGATGCCGATGTTCGCGTGGACGTGGCTGATCACCGCGTACCTGCTGATCGCCGTGATGCCGGTTCTGGCGGGCGCGATCACGATGGTGCTGTTCGACCGCCACTTCGGCACGTCGTTCTTCAACGCGGCAGGCGGCGGCGACCCGGTGATGTACCAGCACATCTTCTGGTTCTTCGGCCACCCCGAGGTGTACATCATGATTCTGCCGGCGTTCGGGATCGTGTCGCAGGTGATCCCGGCGTTCGCACGCAAGACGCTGTTCGGCTACAGCTCGATGGTGTACGCGACGGCATCGATCGCGATCCTGTCGTTCATGGTCTGGGCGCACCACATGTTCGCCACGGGCATGCCGGTCACCGGCCAGCTGTTCTTCATGTACGCGACGATGCTGATCGCGGTGCCGACGGGCGTGAAGGTGTTCAACTGGCTCGCGACGATGTGGCGCGGCTCGATGACGTTCGAAACCCCGATGCTGTTCGCGATCGGCTTCCTGTTCGTGTTCACGTTCGGCGGCCTGACGGGCCTGATGCTCGCGATGGCGCCGCTCGACATCCAGTATCACGGCACCTACTTCGTGGTCGCGCACTTCCACTACGTGCTGGTGGCCGGCTCGCTGTTCGCGCTGTTCTCGGGCTGGTACTACTGGGCGCCGAAGTGGACGGGCTGGATGTACAACGAGACGCGCGGCAAGATCCACTTCTGGGCGTCGATGATCTTCTTCAACCTGACGTTCTTCCCGATGCACTTCGTCGGTCTCGCGGGCATGCCGCGCCGCTATGCGGATTACCCGGCGCAGTTCACGGACTTCAACCAGGTGGCGACGATCGGCGCATTCGGCTTCGGCCTCGCGCAGGTGTACTTCCTGTTTGCGGTCGCGCTGCCGGCCTACCGTGGCGGCGGCGAGCTGGAAAAGGCGTCGGACAAGCCGTGGGATGGCGCGACGGGCCTCGAGTGGACGGTACCGAGCCCGGCTCCGTTCCACACGTTCGAGCAACCGCCGCACGTCGAATAAGTTTCACCGAGCGTTCCGCCGCTGCCTGCCGCGCAGGCAGGCGCGGCGGGCGCGGAACGGAAGTTTCAGCGAAGTTTCAGATGACCCGGAATCCACCAGAAAGACGAACGCCCGAGCAGATCCGCGCGGGCAACAAGCGGCTCGGCCTCACCCTGCTCGTCATCGCCGCCGTTTTTTTCGTGGGTGTCGTGATCAAGCAGTGGTGGCTGTCCACCCACTGATGCAGTAACTGACGCAGTAGCGAGGAAGTCGTCGTATGTCGAAGCCGGAAGAGGGCGCCGTGGATCGTGCGTTCAATCGTTCGATGCTGGTGAAGCTCTTCGTCGTGGCCGGGCTGATGTTCGGTTTCGGCTTCGCGCTGATCCCGATGTATCGGGCGATCTGCCAGATCACCGGCATCAACAACCTGGTGCAGCGCGATGTCAGCGAGCGCGAGGTGAAGAACTCGCAGGTCGACACCAGCCGCACGGTGTCGGTCGAGTTCGATGCGAACGCGCGCGGGCCACTCGGGTTCAAGCCGGAGCACAACAGCCTCGACGTGCATCCGGGCGAACTGACGACGATCGTGTACGACGTGACGAACGGGCAGGGCCGGCCGGTCGTCGCGCAGGCGATTCCGAGCTACGCGCCGAAGCAGGCCACGGAGTTCTTCAAGAAGATCGAGTGCTTTTGCTTCACGCAGCAGACGCTGACCGCGAACGAGTCGCGCAAGATGCCGGTGGTGTTCGTGATCGACCCGAAATTGCCGAAGGACGTGAAGACGATCACGCTGTCGTACACGTTCTTCGAGCTGAATACTCCGGCCACGCCGGCACCGGCGCAGCGCAGTACGGCGGCGCAGGGTGCGGCGAAGCCGGACGCATGACGAAGGAGACGGGGCGATGACGGAGGTCAAGCGGAGCGGAACGTTCGGTCAGGCGCTGAAAGCGGTGCTGTGGTCGTTCTTCGGGGTGCGCAAGCGGCGCGACCTGGAGGCCGACGCGACGCAGCTCAATCCGCTGCACGTGCTGATCGTCGCGTTGCTCGCGGCCGGCGTGTTCATCGGCGTGCTGATCCTGATCGTGCGTGCCGTCGTGGGTTGAGGGCGCACGGCTAGTGGCGTGCGGCTAGCGGCGCACGGCTTAGCGGCTAGCAACGACGAAAGAATGCAGTGCGCGGCGCCACGGCGCGGCGTGCGGGAAAGCGCGGCGGCGGTCTCGCCGCGCAAGAAATAAAGCCGGAGCGGTTTCCGGTACACAAATTGGACTGAAGTGGAGAATCAAGCATGAGCGGTCAAAACCAGACCCCGTACTATTTCGTGCCGCATCCGTCGCAGCATCCGATCAGCGCGGCCATCGGCCTGCTGGTCATGCTCGGGTCGGCCGCGCTGTGGATCAACGGTCACGACTGGGCGCCGTTTACGGCGCTGCTCGGCCTGCTGTGGTTGCTCTTCACGCTGTATCACTGGTTCGGCGACGCGATCGCCGAATCGGAAGGCGGTCATTACGGCAAGAACGTCGACAAGTCGTACCGCTGGAGCATGAGCTGGTTCATCTTCTCGGAAGTGATGTTCTTCGGCGCGTTCTTCGGCGCGCTGTTCTATGCGCGTGAGATCGCGCTGCACCAGCTCGGCAGCCTCGACTACAAGCTGATCTGGCCGGACTTCTCCGCCGTGTGGCCGAACGAAGGCCCCGCCGCGCTCGCCGGTCACTTCAAGACGATGGGCCCGTGGCCGATCCCGACGCTGAACACCGCGTTCCTGCTGTCGTCGGGCGTGACGCTGACGATCTCGCACCACGCGCTGCGCGACGATCATCGCAAGAAGGCGATTGCGTGGCTGGCCGCGACGCTCGTGTTCGGGATCTGCTTCCTGTTCCTGCAGGGCTTCGAGTACTACCACGCGTACAACGAACTGAACCTGACGCTGAACTCGGGCGTGTACGGTTCGACGTTCTTCCTGCTGACCGGCTTCCACGGCTTCCACGTGTTCCTCGGCGGCACGATGCTCGCGGTGGTGCTGGTGCGGATGATCCGCGGCCACTTCAAGCCCGATCATCACTTCGCCTTCGAAGGCGCCGCGTGGTACTGGCACTTCGTCGACGTCGTCTGGCTCGGCCTGTACGTCGTCGTCTACTGGCTGTAAATGGAACGACGGCCCGCGCAGCGATGCGCGGGCCGTTTTCATTGGTGTCGTGGGCGCGGCGGCGAAGCCGCGAGCGATACCACCCTGGCGCCGCCGCGACTCAGTCAGGCGGCGCTTTTGCTTGGTGGCGCGGCCGTGCGGCTAAATGTCACAGCGGTCGGCGCGGCAAAGGCATCAACGCCCGATCGGCAGGCCGGTCGAATGGATCCAGCCCATCCAGTTCGCGAACAGGATGAGCAGGAACAGCGACACCGACAGCCCGACGCGGGTGGCGAGCGACCAGACCATGCGCTTCGTATGGCCGCGGTCGTGCATCATGAAGTAGAGCGCCGAGCCCATGCTGGCAATGATGAGGACGAAGGCGATGGGAACGAGTATGTGCATGACACGAACCGGACGACGGCAATTCGAAAGGAAGAGGATAATTATCGCACTTCGCTTTCGCGCAGGTGCCGGGCGGGCCGCATGATGAAGATTCGCTGGCTGCCCGCGCTGCTGATCCTCGTCGTCGTCGCCATCACGATCCGTCTCGGGTTCTGGCAGCGCGACCGCGCGCACCAGAAGGAAGCGCTGCAGGCGAGCGTCGAGCGCTACGAGCAGGCGGTGCCGGTCGACATCGGCGCGCAGCCGGTGCCGCTCGCGTCGATCGAGTTTCATCGCGTACGGGCAAAGGGCCGTTTTATGCCCGAGCAGGCGGTGTTCCTCGACAATCGGCCGTATAACGACCAGCCGGGTTTTTACGTCGTGATGCCGTTTAAACTCACGGGCGGTGGCGTCGTGCTCGTGAACCGCGGCTGGCTGCCGCGCAACATCGCCGATCGCACGGCGATCGAGCCGTTCGCGACGCCGGCGGGCGACATCGAGATCGTCGGCATCGCGCGTGCCGACGCGTCGCGCGCGTTCGAGCTCGGCGAAGGCGGGTCGGCCGCGTACCAGAAGATCCGGCAGAACCTCGACGTCGCCGCGTATGCGAAGGAAACCGGGCTGCCGCTGCAGCCGTTCGTGATCCAGCAGACGAGCGACGACGGCGACAAGCTCGTGCGCGACTGGCCGGCGGCGACGACCGGCGTCGAGCGCAATTACGGTTACATGTTTCAGTGGTGGGCGATGGCGGCGGCCGCGCTCGGCTTCGGCCTGTACGCCGCGCGGCGTGCGGCGAAGAAGTCGGCCGGCGCGTGAGCGTCATGCCAGGACGCGGCGCCGGCGCCGCGGGTTCGTTTCGAGAGGTCTGATTTGTCCATGCAATCTCCCCGTCAGGGTTCGGCCGCTGCGCCGATGTCGCCCGCGGCCCGCAAGCGCGGCCGCTGGATGCTCGTGCTGCTGGGTCTCGTGTGCGCCGCGCCGATGATCGCGTCGTACTTCACCTATTACGTGATCAAGCCGAAGGGCGGGTCGACGAACTACGGCACGCTGATCGAGCCGCAGCGCCCGATCCCGGCGGATCTGCAGGTCACCGACGAAACCGGCAAGACGGTGCCGCTGTCGTCGCTGCGCGGGGTCTGGCTGTTCGTGATGACCGACCGCAGCGCGTGCGACGACGCCTGCGCGCAGAAGCTTTATTTCATGCGTCAGGTCCGCGTCACGCAGGCGGGCGAACGGCACCGGATCACGATGGTGTGGCTGCGCAGCGATGCGGGCGCGATGCCGCAGAAGGTGCTGGATGCGTATCCGGACACGCGCCGGCTCGTCGCCGATCCGGCCGCGGTGGCCGCGTGGCTGCCGGCCGATGCCGGCACGAAGGACAGCGACCACATCTACATGGTCGACCCGAACGGCAACCTGATGATGCGTTTCCCGAAAGACCCGAATCCCAGCAAGATCAAGTCGGACGTGACGAAGCTGCTGAAGTGGTCGAGCATCGGTTAAGGCGAGAGAACGAGGCACCATTCCGATGTCGTATCTACTGCAACTCGGCCTGATCGGCTTGTGCATCGCGCTGCTGCCGCTGTCGTACGTGTGGGTGAAGGCCGACGACGACAAGTTCCGCAAGCTCGTGTGGATCACCACGTTCCTGACGCTCGACCTCGTGATGTTCGGCGGCTTCACGCGGCTGACCGACTCGGGCCTCGGCTGCCCCGACTGGCCCGGCTGCTACGGCACGTCGTCGCCGTTCATCGCGCACGCGGCGATCACGGCCGCGCACCAGGCGATGCCGACCGGGCCGGTCAGCATGACGAAGGCGTGGATCGAGATGATCCACCGCTATTTCGCGATGGCGATCGGCGTGCTGATCATCGCGCAGACGGTGATCGCATGGGCCGCGCGGCTGCGCCGCCGCCCGCTGCACGTGTCGCCGTGGTGGCCGACGAGCCTGCTGCTGCTGATTCTCGTGCAGGGCGCGTTCGGCGCATGGACGGTCACGATGAAGCTGCAACCGGTGATCGTCACGATCCACCTGCTGCTCGGTCTCACGCTGCTCGGCACGCTGGGCTGGCTCGCGGCGCGGCAGACGCCGCTGCCGTCGTATGACCCCGAGGCCGGGCGTTACCGTGCGGCCGCGCTCGCGGCGCTCGTGCTGCTGGTCGTGCAGATCGCGCTCGGCGGCTGGGTGAGCACCAACTACGCGGTGCTCGCGTGCACCGACTTCCCGACCTGCAACGGCCAGTGGATTCCGCCGATGGACTTCCAGCACGGCTTCCACCTGTGGCGCGCGCTCGGAATGACGAAGGACGGCGACGCGATCACGCAGGACGCGCTGGTCGCGATCCACTGGACGCACCGCACGTTCGCGTTCGTCGTGGTCGCGTATCTGGTCGCGTTCGCGCTGAAGATGCGCCGCTTCGACTCGCTGCGGCGGCCCGCGAACGGCGTGCTGCTGGTCGTCCTGCTGCAGTTCGTGACGGGCCTGACCAACATCGTGCTGCAGTGGCCGCTGCCCGTCGCCGTCGCGCACAACGGCGGGGCCGCGATCCTGCTGCTGCTCGTCGTCATGTTAAACTTTCGCATCCTTTCAAGCCGCCCCGGCCGTGTCGCGCAGCCTGCGCGCGACGCCGCCCCGGCGTGACCGTCCCCATGCAAAGCACCCTCTCCCAATCGCCCGGTAGCCGCTTTTCCCAGTACATGGCGCTGACGAAGCCGCGTGTCACGCAGCTCGCGGTGTTCTGCGCGGTGATCGGCATGTTCCTCGCGACGCCGGGCATGGTGCCGTGGCATGTGCTGATCGGCGGCACCGTCGGCATCTGGCTGCTGGCCGGCGCCGCGTTCGCGATCAACTGCCTCGTCGAACAGAAGATCGACGCGATGATGCGCCGCACCGCGTGGCGTCCGTCCGCGCGCGGCGAGATCACGACGCCGCAGATCCTGCTGTTCTCGGCCGTGCTCGGCAGCGTCGGCGCATGGACGCTCTATACGTTCACGAACCCGCTGACGATGTGGCTGACGATCGCGACGTTCGTCGGCTACGCGGTGATCTACACGCTGCTGCTCAAGCCGATGACGCCGCAGAACATCGTGATCGGCGGCGCGTCGGGCGCGATGCCGCCGGCGCTCGGCTGGGCCGCCGTCACCGGCGCGGTGCCGGGCGACGCGTGGATCCTCGTGCTGATCATCTTCGTCTGGACGCCGCCGCATTTCTGGGTGCTCGCGCTGTATCGCCGCAAGGATTACGAGAACGCCGGGCTGCCGATGCTGCCCGTCACGCACGGCGAGAAGTTCACGCGGCTGCACATCCTGCTGTACACGGTGATCCTGTTCGCGGTCACGCTGATGCCGTTCATTTCCGGGATGAGCGGGGCCGTCTACCTGACGAGCGCAGTGCTGCTCGGCGCGGTGTTCCTCGCGTATGCGTGGAAGATCCATCGCGACTATTCGGACGAACTCGCCCGCAAGGCCTTCCGCTACTCGATCGTCTATCTGTCGCTGCTGTTTGCTGCGCTGCTCGTCGATCACTATGCACGCCCGCTGCTCGGCGTGTAACCGCACGGTTTGAACGCAATGCTTCCATCACGGTTCGGGCGCCGCGCGCGCCAAGGCTGGATGCTCGCGTGCGCATTCACGGCAGCGCTGCTGCTCGCCGGATGCGACAACGCGCCGAAATTCCAGAATCTCGACATCACCGGCAACACGCAGTTCGGCAGCGACTTCTCGCTGCCCGATACGACCGGCAAGGTCCGCACGCTCGCCGACTTCAAGGGCCGTGCCGTCGTGATGTTCTTCGGCTATACGCATTGCCCGGACGTGTGCCCGACCACGATGGCCGAATTGTCCGAAGCGCTGAAGCAGCTCGGCCCCGACGCCGCGAAGCGCGTGCAGGTGCTGTTCGTCACCGTCGATCCGGAACGCGACACGCCGGCGCTGCTCGGTCAGTACGTGCCCGCGTTCGATCCGTCGTTCATCGGCCTGCGGCCGGCCGACGACGCGGCGCTGAAGAAGGTCACGAAGGATTTCCGCGTGTACTACGCGAAGGTGCCCGGCAAGACGCCCGGCAGTTACACGATGGATCACACGGCCGCGAGCTACGTGTTCGACCGCGACGGCAAGCTGCGCTTGTTCGTACGCGATGGCCAGGGCCCGGCCCCGTGGGTCCACGACCTGAAGCTGCTGGTCGACTGACCGGCAACCGCCGGGCGCCCGGTCCGGCGTTTCGCGTGACGGCCGTTTTCGCGCCGTCGCGTTTTCCCGCTCTCGTTGTCGTGCACATGCGCTGCCCGCCGGGCGGCGCGTCGGCATGCGCGCGTATTGCGCCGAAGCCGCGTTACGGCAGCGCCGGCACGTTGAAGCCCGACGCGGCGCGCGTGATCCGGAATTCCGTCACGCGATAGGTGGCGAGCCCCTCGGTGACGAACGGGTCGGTTTCGAGGATCGCGTCGAGTGCGTCGCGATCGATGCGGGCCGCGAGGATCACGCCGCCTTCGCGCGGCACCTTCGGCCCCGCCGCGATGAAGATGCCCTTGTCGAACTGCGGCTGCAGGTACGCGCGGTGGCGTTCGAGCGCGTCGTCGATGCGCTCGAGCGACGCGGTGTAGTGGATGTCGATGACGTACATGGATGGCCTTGGAATGATGCCGGCGCTTTGTGCGACGGTCAGCCGGTCTTTTTAGCACAGCGGATGCGGGCTGTCGCGCCGGCGGGCGGCGCGTTTGTCGATCTCCGGTTCGCCGTGTTCGCGTGTATTCAAGATGTAAGCCTCGTTGCCGTAAATAAAAGAGCAACCGTTTGCGCGCGGCAGGCCGTTGGCGCGCCGGATGCATCGACATCGACAGAGGCACGCAGATGAGCAGAATGAGTTTGAACCGCAAGCTGTGGCTCGCGCTTGCGCTGGTATGGATCGGTCTTCTGGGCGTCGGCGCATGGAGCGCCTACGAGACGCGCGCGACGATGCTCGCCGAACGCAAGGCCGGCATCGCGAATCTCGTCGACTCGGCGGCGGGCATCGTGAAGGCCTATCACGCGCTCGCGCAGAACGGCACGCTGCCCGAGGCCGACGCGAAGCGCGACGCGCTCGCGAGCCTCGCCGCGATGCGCTATGGCGATTCGGGCTATGTGTTCGTGATGGATTCGAAGCCGGTCGTGCTGATGCATCCGACGCTGCCGAAGCTCGTCGACACGCAGGTCGGCGACTATCTCGATCCGGACGGCAAGCCGCTGTTCGTGACGATCCTGAACGCCGCGAAGGCAACCGGCAGCGGATTCGCCGAATATCGCGGGCGCTTGCCGCACAGCGAGACGGCCGTGCCGAAGATCAGCTACGTCACGCGGTTCGCGCCGTGGGACTGGAACATCTCGAGCGGCGTGTTCCTGAAGGACATCGACACCGTCTACTACCGGACGCTGCTCGGCCACCTGGCCGTGGTGTTCGTGATCGGCTTCGTGATCAGCGCGGCGATGCTGGTGATCATCCGCAACGTGCGCGGCAGCCTCGGCGGCGAGCCGGACGAAGCGGCCGCGCTCGCGGCGCGCATCGCGCAGGGCGACCTCACGCTGCCGGTGCCGGTGCGCGCGGGCGACCGCACGAGCATGATGGCCGCGATGCACGACATGCAGGCGCGGCTGCAGGCGACGATCGGCGGGATTCGCCAGTCGGCCGAAGCGATCGCGTCGGCGAGCCGCCAGATCTCGGCCGGCAACGACGACCTGTCGCAGCGCACCGAGGAGCAGGCCGCGTCGCTCGAGGAAACGGCTGCGAGCATGGAGCAGCTGACCGCGACGGTGAAGCAGAACGCCGACAACGCGCGGCAGGCGAGCGGGCTCGCGAACAACGCGTCGGACATCGCGCGCACCGGGAGCGACGTCGTGAACCGCGTGATCGGCACGATGGGCGAGATCGACGACAGTTCGCGCAAGATCGCCGACATCATCGGCGTGATCGAGGGCATCGCATTCCAGACCAACATCCTCGCGCTGAACGCGGCGGTCGAGGCCGCGCGCGCGGGCGAGCAGGGGCGCGGCTTCGCGGTGGTCGCGGGCGAGGTGCGTTCGCTCGCGCAGCGCAGCGCGACGGCCGCGAAAGAGATTCGCGAGCTGATCGTCGATTCGGTCGAGCGCGTGCGCAACGGCTCGACGCTGGTCGGCCAGGCCGGCACGACGATGGGCGAGATCCTGCAGGCGGTCGCGCGCGTGACCGACATCATGGGCGAGATCGCGGCCGCGTCCGAGGAGCAGGCGAGCGGCATCACGCAGGTCGGGCGCGCGGTCACGCAGATGGACCAGGTGACGCAGCAGAATGCGGCGCTGGTCGAGGAAGCTGCGGCGGCGGCCGCGTCGCTGCAGGAGCAGGCCGCACGGCTGCGCGATGCGGTCGGCGCGTTCCGGGTCGGCAATACCGGCGGCGCGTCGCCGCGCGGAGCCGGCGCGCGGGCAGCCGAGCCGGCCTTCGGCAAGCAGACGGCCGACGAGGCGGTGGCGGCGTGACGCGGTCGGTCGACGGGCCGATGCGTTGAGCGAGAAATGCAACTAACGGCCGAGTCGACGCGTCGGCCCCCAGCACTGCGCTGGTGCATACCCATATGAGCGGGATGTATTTCACTTCCCACCGATCCTGTGACACCATTTGGCCCTTCCTGCGAGTCCGGGCATACCCGTATCGCGCCCCATTTCAAGTAAGCAAGCAAGCGAGAAACAGATGAAGCGTCGCAGTCTCCTGAAGGTATTTTCCGTGTTGGCCACCGGTGCCGCGCTGACGCTGTCGGCCGGCGCGCACGCCGAAGACAAGGTGATCAAGGTCGGCACGGTCGCCGGCCCGGATTCGGAAGTATGGCAAGTCGTGCAGAAGGTCGCGAAAGAGAAGGAAGGCCTGAACGTGAAGGTCATCGAGTTCAACGACTACGTGCAGCCGAACGCGGCGCTCGATTCGGGCGACCTCGACGCGAACAGCTTCCAGCACCAGCCCTACCTCGACAGCCAGGTGAAGCAGCGCGGCTACAAGATCGTCAGCGCGGGCCTGACCTACATCTCGCCGATCGGCGTGTACTCGAAGAAGTTCAAGTCGCTGAAGGATCTGCCGCAGGGCGCGAAGCTCGCGGTGCCGAACGATCCGTCGAACGAAAACCGCGCGCTGCTGCTGCTGCAGACGCAAGGCGTGATCAAGCTGAAGGCGGGCGCCGGCACGGGCGGCAACAACGCGACGGTGCTCGACATCGCCGAGAACCCGAAGAAGCTGAAGATCTCCGAACTCGACGCCGCGCAACTGCCGCGCGTGCTGTCGGACGTCGATGCGGCCGTGATCAACACCAACTACGCGCTGGCCGCGAACCTGCAGCCGACCAAGGACGCGATCGCACTCGAGGCGCTGACCAGCCCGTACGCGAACCTGATCGCCGTGCGCGCGAAGGACAAGGATCAGCCGTGGGTGAAGAAGCTGGTCAAGGCGTACCAGTCGCCGGAAGTGAAGGAATTCATCAAGAAGCAGTTCAAGGGCTCGATGGTCGCGTCGTTCTGAACGCTGCTCACCGGTCGGACCGCTGAACGAACAGGGCCTGCATCGCGCAGGCCCTTTTTTCATTGGCGCGGCACGCGCGCCTATGCCTACATCTCCCCGCGCCGCGAGCAGATCGACATGATCTGCTGGATCGCGTAGTTGTCGCGCACGCCGGGCAGCGACTGCACGACGCACTCGTGAAAGCGCCGCTCGCGCGGCAGCAGCATCGCGTTGTTGCGGTACAGCGCGTCGCACGAGCGCTGGATCAACTGGGCCGCCGCGCCGTTGCGGCTTTCGCGCAGCGCATTGAGCATGCAGTCGTCGTATTGCGCGCTGCCGTCGGTCAGTGCGAACGCCGCGCCCGGCAGCGCCAGTGCGACGGCGGCGAACGCGACGGCTCGGATACCCCGTTTCATCTGCCCTCCGATGGAGTGGATTGGGTCGGCCGACAGCATAGCGTAAAGCCATGAGCACGGCTGACGCGTTGGCCGACACGCGCCGGAGCCGCCACCGGCGGGGCTTTGGACGCCTTCGCGGGGCCTCGGCGAGGGCTGCGTCCGGCGTGCCGCGTGAAAGCGTGGAGTCAGGCGGTGGTCTGCGGAAATGGTATCCTCGTGCGTTCGCCGCTGCATGCTTTCCCGGAGCATGCGCGGGCCGATCGCCCGCGTTTCGTACGCACGGGCGGCGCCCGCCCGACGGCGGCGGGAATCCATCATCCAGAACCGACACAATACGGGGGAGACATACCCATGAAGCGATTCAAGACTTTCGCGATCCGTTCGATCACGGCCGGCGTCGCCGCATTCGCGCTGGCCGGCGCCGCGCATGCGCAGACCGTCAAGGTGCTGTCGATCGTCGACCATCCGGCGCTCGATGCGATCCGCGACGGCGTGCGCGCCGAACTGAAGGCGGAAGGTTACGGCGACGACAAGCTCAAGTGGGAGTACCAGAGCGCGCAGGGCAACACGGGCACGGCCGCGCAGATCGCGCGCAAGTTCGTCGGCGACAAGCCCGACGTGATCGTCGCGATCGCGACGCCGGCCGCGCAGTCGGTCGTCGCCGCGACGAAGAGCGTGCCGGTCGTCTACTCGGGCGTGACCGACCCGGTCGCCGCGCAGCTCGTGAAGGGCTGGGGCCCGTCGGGCACCAACGTGACGGGCGTGTCCGACAAGCTGCCGCTCGATCGCCAGGTCGCGCTGATCAAGCGCGTCGTGCCGAATGCGAAGACGGTCGGCATGGTCTACAACCCGGGCGAGGCGAATTCGGTCGTCGTCGTGAAGGAGCTCAAGGAGATCCTCGCGAAGCAGGGGATGACGCTGAAGGAAGCGGCCGCGCCGCGTACCGTCGACATCGGCCCGGCCGCGAAGAGCCTGATCGGCAAGGTCGACGTGATCTACACGAACACCGACAACAACGTCGTGTCCGCGTACGAAGCGCTCGTGAAGGTCGCGAACGAAGCGAAGATCCCGCTCGTCGCGGGCGATACCGACAGCGTGAAGCGCGGCGGCATCGCGGCGCTCGGCATCAACTACGGCGACCTCGGCCGGCAGACCGGCAAGGTCGTCGCGCGCATCCTGAAGGGCGAGAAGCCGGGCGCGATCGCGTCGGAGACGAGCAGCAACCTCGAGCTGTTCGTCAATACGGGCGCGGCCGCGAAGCAGGGTGTCACGCTGTCGCCGGATCTCGTGAAGGAAGCGAAGACGGTCATCAAGTAAGCCGCGGCCCGACGCCGCGCTGGCAGGCCCGATCCGGGCCTCGACGACATCGCCGGACGGGCGGCCTCCACCCGGGGCCGCCCGTTCGCTTCGCCCGGCCGTACACGTCCGGCCGGGAAGCAACAGGATTTCCCCATCATGTCTCTGTTCTCGTTTCTGGGCGCACTGGAGATCGGCCTGATCTTCAGCCTCGTCGCCCTCGGGGTGCTGATCTCGTTTCGCATCCTCAACTTCCCCGACCTCACCGTCGACGGCAGCTTTCCGCTCGGCGGCGCCGTCGCCGCGACGCTGATCTCGGCTGGCCATGACCCATTCACGTCGACCGTGATCGCGATCGTCGCGGGCGCGCTGGCTGGCTTCGTCACCGGCTGGCTGAACGTGCGCCTGAAGATCATGGATCTGCTCGCCAGTATCCTGATGATGATCGCGCTCTACTCGGTGAACCTGCGGATCATGGGCCGGCCGAACGTGCCGCTGATCACCGAGCCGACGCTCTTCACCGTGCTGCAGCCCGACTGGATGCCCGATTACGTGCTGCGCCCGGCGCTGCTCGCGATCGTCGTCGTGGTCGCGAAGCTCGGCCTCGACTGGTTCTTCTCGTCGCAGCTCGGCCTCGCGATGCGCGCGACCGGCGCGAACCCGCGGATGGCGCGGGCGCAAGGCATCGCGACCGGCCGCGCGACGCTCGCCGGGATGGCGTTGTCGAACGCGCTCGTCGCGCTCGCGGGTGCCCTGTTCGCGCAGACGCAGGGCGGCTCGGACATCTCGATGGGGATCGGCACGATCGTGATCGGGCTGGCCGCGGTGATCATCGGCGAGACGCTGCTGCCCGCGCGCCGGCTCGTGCTGACGACGCTCGCCGTCGTGCTTGGCGCGATCGTCTACCGCTTCTTCATCGCGCTCGCGCTGAACAGCGAATTCATCGGCCTGAAGGCGCAGGACCTGAACCTCGTGACGGCCGCGCTCGTCACGATCGCGCTGGTGCTGCCGGCGACGCGCAAGAAGCTGTTCGCGCGCAAGAACGGAGGGGCCTGACATGCTGTCCGCACACGATCTCAAACTCACGTTCAATCCCGGCACGCCGATCGAGACGCGCGCGCTGCGCGGGCTGTCGCTCGAGATTCCCGACGGCCAGTTCGTCGCGGTGATCGGCTCGAACGGCGCCGGCAAGTCGACCTTCCTCAATGCGGTCAGCGGCGACCAGCGCGTCGATGCGGGACGCATCGCGATCGACGGCACGGACGTCACGCGCAAGGCCGCGTGGGATCGCGCGCACCTCGTCGCGCGCGTGTTCCAGGACCCGATGGCCGGCACCTGCGAGGCGCTGACGATCGAGGAGAACATGGCGCTCGCGATGGCGCGCGGCGCGCGGCGCGGCTTCCGGGCCGCGCTCGACCGGCCGTCGCGCGAGCTGTTCCGCGACAAGCTGCGGCTGCTGAACCTCGGGCTGGAAAACCGGCTGACCGACCGGATCGGGCTGCTGTCGGGCGGCCAGCGGCAGGCGGTGAGCCTGCTGATGGCGTCGCTGCGGCCGTCGCGGATCCTGCTGCTCGACGAGCACACGGCCGCGCTCGACCCGAAGACGGCCGCGTTCGTGCTGGAGCTGACCGCGCGCATCGTCGCCGAGAGCAAGCTGACGACGATGATGGTCACGCACAGCATGCGGCAGGCGCTCGACTACGGCGACCGCACGGTGATGCTGCACCAGGGGCAGGTCGTGCTCGACGTGTCGGGCGAGGCGCGTCGCGGGCTCGACGTGCCGGACCTGCTGCAGATGTTCGAGAAGGTGCGGCACGAGCAGCTCGACGACGACGCGCTGCTGCTCGGCTGACGGGCGGCCGGTGCGGTGCGGGGTGCTGCATCGTGCCGGTTCTCCGGCGGGTTGGCGTGCCGGCCCGGCCGGGCGACACGATCCGGGCACGCCCGCTCCGGCGCGGCGTAACATGACGGCCACGCCGGCTTTCCCGTCGTTTTTCTTCTGACGAAAACCGGTTTTACACCGGTGCTGTGCGGCGCGGACGCATTGCCATATACTGTATATCCATACAGTTGTGGGTGGCGTCATGCTCGCATCCTCCATTGCTCCCGAATCCCTTCATCCGTCCCTTTGGCGCGGCTCGCAGCTCGCGCGCGGCGGTCCGCGCACGATCGACACGGGCTTCGCGCCGCTGTCGGCCGAGCTGCCGGGTGGCGGCTGGCCGGTCGGCGGCCTCGTCGAACTGCTGGCCGCGCAGCCGGGCGGCGGCGAGATGCGGCTGCTCGCGCCCGCGCTCGCCCGCAGCGTCAGCGCGCGGCGGCCGCTCGCGCTCGTCGCGCC